>DKIP01000066.1:0-3412 GCA_002454335.1 Cytophagaceae bacterium UBA6715
ATCGTTCCACTGACGCGGAACTGTTTTCCATCCCAACCGGGCCATAATTTTGGATTGTTAGCTGCCGCAAAAAGTGTATTACTCGGCTGGCGAAAATTCTTAATGAAGACCTCGGAGAAATAGGCCGTTTCACCTGTTGGCACCTGAAAGCCGATTTCGGCCAACATAGGATAGGAGATGAAATTATTTCCTACTCCGACCGGGTTTAAATTGAATCCTGTAGGGGCGAAAGGACTTGCGTTTTTGGGTGTCGGGTTGATTTTATGGTCTTTGTCGACCTGATCGATGTACACATCATACACGCCAAAATTACAAGTCGCAAAGATGGTATGTGCTTGATATTGATTGGCTTTTGAAAGCAGATTTGTTGGAATTGCGAATCGATATAAAGGCTTATTCGCTTGATCTTTGGGGTCATAACCTGCGCGAAAGACATTGAAAAAGGCTTGTGTGCTATCTGAAATATCTAACTCAAATCGAATGTAAGCTTCGTTTTTGGCATTCGCCACACCTTGAATATTGAGGTTTTTATTTTGCAAACGGGGGTCGTTCGCGCCAAAAACAAAGGAGGCTTTTTTCGAATGGGTAGCCTCGTCCAGTTGAACTTGGTATTGAAATTTATAAACCGAAAGGTAGTTGCTGTAGAGTGGCAAATCGTTGGATCCGATCCATTGCGCATTGTTCCAGCCGCTGTTTAATAGCCCCGTTTCGAAGGATGAATTGGCGGAAACGAGTCGGTTTTTTTGGTCCCAAACCTGCACTTGCCAAGTATATTTTTGGCGTGCTGTTAACGCTTTTCCGGCATAAGAAATACCGATGGAAATATCCGATTTGATTTTTTGGCTATCCCAAACCAAGTTTTGCTTTTCGTCTTTGACTTGAATGCGGTAGGCGCTTTGTTTAACTCCCCGAGTAGCGGAATTGCTTAGCATTTGCCAGGAGAAACGCGGCTTACTTTCGTCCATCCCTAAGGGACGATCTTGGTATTCAACTTGGAGTTTGGTGAGGTTGACTTGCGCGAATGTCGAAAGACTTAGTAAGGTCAGGCAAATGATCTGGGCAAATTTCATGTTCAATCGGTTTAGAAATCGAATGTACGGAAATTAACGAGAAGGAGTATCCCTAAGTAGGGTAGGATAGTTGGCGAGTCGTTTTCCAAATCCCCAGACTGAGGTCTGGGGTTATAAATCTAACCCTAGGCTTTAGCCTAGGGACTACAAAAACTTGCGAACCTTCAACCAATTCTCAAAATCCACTGTCCAGTTGTCGCTCGCCGTATTGTTTTTTCGCATCCCAAATCCGTGGCTTCCATTTTCATAAACATGCAATTCACTTGGGTGTTTGGCGGCAGTCCAACGTTCGAATAGTCGGATGCTGTGTGGCGCGAAGCCTAAATTATCATCGGCAGCCACGGCGATGAAAGCCGGAGTCACAGCGTTTGGCATTTCTTTACCTGTCACCGCATCTGCATAATGGTAGATGGGCGCGATGAAATTTGGTTTCAGGTTTTGGGGTGCGCTTAAAAGTACATTCATCGTTAGGGTACCGCCGGCAGAGAAGCCCATGAAGCCCATTTTGTTTGGATCAATGCCGAGTGGTTTGGCATTGGCTTTGATGTATTTAATGGCTTCGATGCCGTCTTGGGTAGCCATTTCCACGACGGGGGCATTGATTTTGTCGAGCTTTTTAAAGTCATTCATTAATGGAATTAGTTCGGCAAAGGGATTTGGGCCGTTGGATTTTACGACGCGGTAGGTCAGCACGAAAGCTGTAATTCCGCGTGTGCTAAGCCATTTGGCGACATCATGCCCTTCTGAATCGATGGATAAAATATGGAAGGCGCCGCCAGGAGCCACGATGATAGATGAGCCATTTCCTTTACCCGGTGCAGCAGGATAAATGGTCAGTGTCGGTTCGGTCACATTGAACAACATCCGGTTATTGGGCATGGGTGTAAACTCTTTCACTTCCCAGTTCCAGCTTTCGGATCCCGGTGCTTTGCCCGGATAGAGCTTGATGACTTGTTGGCCCAAGGCTACCATACTTATCAAAAGCAACATTGCAATTTTCATTCGTTTGAGGTCGGTTTAAAGGTGTATAAATAAGGTGCTTTGTTCGCGGCGCCTGTATATTGTTTTTCCATTCTGTCCACAATATTTAAATCTAAGATCATTTTTTGGAAATTGTTTCTTCGATAGGGTTTATCGAAAACCGTTTCGTACAGTTTTTGTAAGTCCTTCATGGTGAAGGTATCAGGCAATAGATTATAGCCTACAACATGGTCGTCGAAATGCATGCGAAGTGCGTCAAGCGCTTTGGCAATAATTTCTGCCCCATCCAAAATGAGTTTGGGAAGCTCTTTTACGGGAATCCATTCCATTTTTTCATCCAATGCTGAGCATTGTGGCTTTACTTTGTTAATATCAACCAACGCATAATAACCCACCGAAATAAAGCGTCTTACATACCAATCGTAGTCTTCTTGAGAACCGGTCAATTGTGGATTTTGGGCCAATAAATCTAACATAAAGCGTTCATTATGGCGGTCGGCATTACCGAACACATGGAATTGTTGAAGATAGATGTTGGCCATTTGTGTTCGTTCCTCCAAAATTCGAAGGGCTGCTTGGTCTAAATCTTCATCTTGATAAATAAATCCACTAGGTAAACTGTAAAAATCACCTTTGAAATTAAGTTTAGGAATTAGCACTTTTAATGTCGCATTCTGATAGCCAAAAATGACACAATCGATTGATAATTGTGCAATGTAATTCTGGTGGCTTGGATGGGTAAAGCTTCCCGACATAGTAAGTTAATTCATTGATTTTCAAAGATAGAAATTATTGTCTAAAAAATAGACAATATGAATTTTGTTTCTATATTTGCCATATTATGAACCCTTAAAATCTATTTATTATGAAAAAGATCCTTGCACTTGTATTTGTTTTGACGACCTTGTTTTCGGCATCCGCTTTTGCGGCACAGCCTGATCCAACGGATTTCTTTGCAGGTAAATGGAAAATTGTTGTTTTGGGCACACCGAATGGTGATGCGACTTTCGCGACGAACTTGGTTCGTAAAGATGGCGTTTTGACCGGCCAATTGAAGATTGTAGGAGATGATTCACTCCCTGCTGTAGAGATCTCAAAAGTAGAGGATGACAGTGAAAAAGTGGTTATCTACTTTTCTACTCAAGGTTACGATGTTAACGTTGAATTAACGAAAGTTGACACCGACAATTTGAAAGGAACCTTGATGGGGATGTTTGAAGCCAAAGGAACTCGCGTTAAAGAATAAATTTCAAGCACATGAAGAAGTATTTCGGATTCGCGGCACTCGTTGTCGCGAATCTAACTGCGTATGCGCAAGTATCTGATTTAGCAAAGGGTTTTGTTCAGCCACCTCACACAGC
>DKIP01000066.1:3511-14840 GCA_002454335.1 Cytophagaceae bacterium UBA6715
ATCCGAAAAGATTTGGATTGGATGAAGCAATCGGGTATCGGAGGGTTTCAAAATTTTGACGCGAGTTTATTTACACCCCTAGCGGTCAAAGAAAAACTCGTCTACATGACTCCTGCCTGGAAAGATGCATTCCGTTTTGCAACGGATTATGCCAAACAAAAAGGTTTAGAAATGGCCATCGCCGGTTCACCTGGTTGGAGTGTGACTGGTGGCCCCTGGGTGGAGCCTGCCGATGGCATGAAAAAATATGTTTGGTCTGAGTTCCGCGTTCAAGGTGGGCAAAAGATTTCCGTTGCCCTGCCGCATCCGGCGGATATCACGGGGCCTATGCAAAATGTACCCTTTGAAGAAGGCGGATTTTCTGCTGGCAACGGTAAAAAGGGTCAAAAATATTACCAAGAAATTGCTGTTTGGGCCTACCCAGTGGATAAAAAGATGCGCTCTGCTTCTGATTTACATCCACAGCTTAGCTCTTCAGCCGGTAATTTTTCGTTGGCCGACCTGACTGATGGTGATCTGCATAAGATGAGCTTTTTGCCTCCGGTAGCAGAAGGGGAAAATGCTTGGATTCAATACACGTTTGAAGTGCCGACAGAAATTGCGAGTGTGTTGCTGTCCAATGAATCTTATGGAGAATTGGCCGTTTTTAACGGAGGTGGAAATAATCGTAGTATTCAAGGGAGTCTTGATGGGATTAATTTCACGGAAATCACGAAGGTGCCGCCTACCATTACCTCCCAAACCACGGTATCATTTACTCCCCAAAAATTAAAGGCGATTCGTCTTTGTTATCGTTCGGAAAAACCGGGGGGTGTTGGTGTTGCTGCTATGTTTGGTGTTCGTGCTGGCACGGAGCCTAAAGGGACAAATATTGCGGAATTCAATGTATTTACATCTCCTCGGATTCATTTGTTTGAGTCTAAAGCGGGTTTTGAGCCTCACAAAGAGTTAAAAGATGCAGGGACACCAAAGATCCAAGGCCCGAGTCCTTCTCAGATGATCAACTTGAGCGCATTTGTTTTGCCTGATGGGACGTTGAATTGGGATGCCCCAGCTGGCGATTGGGATATTATTCGATTTGGTTATTCCTTAACGGGAAAGAAAAATCACCCGGCTTCACCAGAAGCAACGGGTCTTGAAGTGGATAAATTAGATCGTGCGGCTGTTACGCGTTATTTGACGAATTATTTGGATCAATATGCGGATGCAACGGGTGGACAACTCGGTGTAGGGGGCTTAAGCCACATGGTTTTAGATAGTTATGAGGCTGGACACATGAACTGGTCGGCCAATTTTGCCTCGGATTTTAAAGCCAAACGCGGATACGATCTAGGTCCTTGGATGCCTGTATTAACCGGTCGGATTGTCCAAGATGAAGAGTCAAGTGAGCGGTTTTTATGGGATTTTCGCAAGACAATCGGGGAATTGATCGTAGAGAATCATTACGAATTGATCGGTGATTTGTTGGCCAAACGTCGCATGAAACGTTATACCGAATCGCATGAGGGCGGAAGAATTTTCTTGGCCGATGGTATGGATGTAAAGCGGAAGGCCGATATTCCCATGTCGGCGATGTGGCAGCCGGGGGCATTGGCTGCTGGAAATGATGAAGAACTCCGCTCAAGAGCTGATATTCGTGAGTCTGCATCTGTGGCACACATTTATGGCCAAAACATTGTTGCCGGCGAATCCATGACGACCGCAGGAAATTCCTTTAGTCCACATCCTGGCACATTGAAAAGAACTGCCGATATGGAATTAGCTTCCGGATTAAATCGATTTGTAATTCATACATCCGTGCATCAGCCATTGGATTCTTTGTTTCCGGGTTTGACATTAGGACCTTTTGGCCAATGGTTCACGCGTCAAGAAACCTGGGCGAAACAAGCGAAGATTTGGGCGGATTATTTAGGTCGGAGTTCATATATGTTGCAACAAGGGCACAATGTGGCGGACATCCTTTATTTCTATGGTGAGAACCAAAACATTACTTCTTTGGCCATGAAATCCCTGCCTAACATACCCGCTGGTTTCGAGTTTGATTATGTGAATGCAAGTGCCTTGCGCGATGCCATTGATGTGGAAAGAGGTCAATTAGTGAGTAAGGGAGGTAGCCGTTACCAACTATTGATTTTGGATGAAACGGCTAGGCAGATGACATTGGCTACCTTGAAGCGAGTATTCGCATTAGCCCAAAAAGGGGCCTGGGTTGCCGGTACAAAACCGGTTTCAAGTCCAAGTTTAACGGATTCCGATCAAGCATTTCAGCGGGTTTTAACGCAATTGGCTTCCTTACCTACGGTACATTTTGGCCAAAATGCCAATGCGGTGTTAGCGTTGAAATCTTTGAAACCCGATCTTCATATTTCGGGTAATACGGCTGAGGTATTATTCCAGCATCGACATGTGGGGGACAAAGAAATTTATTGGGTGAACAGTCGGTCGAATCAGGTTAATAATGCCTCATTATCCTTTCGAGTTAGCGGCAAGATCCCGCAGGTGTACAATCCGGAAACTGCTGAAATATCCGCGGTATCGTATAAGATGCAAGCAGGAAGAACGATTATCGACATGGAATTTAGTCCTTGGGATGCGAAATTTATTGTTTTTGAAGGCAATGCTAAATCGAAGGCGCTTGTCGTAAAAAAGCCAGCCCTAGTTTCTTCGCATGCTATTTCAGGGCCATGGCAAGTTAAATTTCAGGAAAATCGGGGTGCCCCAGCGACGATAACTATGCCGGAATTACAGGCATGGAATCAGTATACGGATTTAGGTATAAAGTATTTTTCAGGAACGGCTACCTATTCCCATGCGATTGAGGTTCCTAGTATTTCATCAGATTCGAAGTGGCAATTGGATTTAGGCGACGTGAAGAATTTGGCAGAAATTTACGTGAATGGGAAATGGGTGGCGACGTGCTGGAAGCAGCCATTTGTTGCCGATATAAGCAAGCAGTTACATGCAGGAACGAATCAGCTTGAGGTGAAGGTGGTGAACTCATGGGTGAATCGTTTGATTGGTGATGCACAGCCCAATGTGAAGCGAATTACATACCTTTCAATGCCGATGATGATTCAGCCAACGATGCCTTTGGAGACTTCTGGATTATTGGGACCTGTTCAAATTCACCAATTGAAATAGCCATGAAAATCGCAGGAAAAATATTCTTAGTTTCCGGTGCCGGGAGTGGCATGGGTCGAGAGATGACACATCAAATTATTGCGCGGGGAGGCAAGGTTGCGGCCTTGGATATTCATTTGCCGCAATTATTGGAAACCCAACAGATTTGTTCGGGAGGGACGGCGAATTTTTTGGCTTTGGAGGTGGATATTACGGATCGGGCTAAGGTGTTTTCGCTGCCAGAACAAGTGATTAAGCATTTTGGGCAGATTGATGGCATCATCAATAACGCGGGAATCATTCAGCCATTTGTGAAGGTGAAGGACTTGGGTTTTGAGCAAGTGGAACGTGTGATGAACGTAAATTTTTATGGTTGTGTGCACGTGACCAAGGCTTTTCTGCCTTATTTATTAGAACGTCCCGAGGCACACATCGTGAATATTTCGAGCATGGGTGGATTCCTACCTGTGCCGGGTCAGAGTATTTATGGCGCAGCGAAAGCCGCGGTTAAATTATTTACGGAAGGCTTGTATGCGGAATTGAAGGAAACGGCTGTCCGAGTTTCGGTGGTGTTTCCTGGTGCCATTGCGACGAATATTACGGTGAATTCGGGTATTGAAATGCCAAAGGTTTCTTCGGGTTCATCTGGCATGACTGCCATGCCGGCCAAAGAAGCCGCACGAATAATTTTACACGGCATGGAGACGAATCAATACCGAATATTGGTGGGTTCGGATTCCAAATTCATGGATTTCCTGTGCCGATTAGCTCCTGAATTTGCGACAAACTTCATTGCGAAAAAGATGAAGGCGCTGCTCGGATAATTATCAATTTCTTGAACTTTTTCCTATATACCTTTGCCAAACCTTGGAGGATTGGCAAAGGTAACTAGGACTTAAATGTCTCCACCATCGTCAGCGCCCGATCAATAATCTGGTGCATGTCATAATACTTGTATTCGCCTAAGCGCCCCCCGAAAAATACCTGCGATTCCTGATCTGCCAGCGAACGGTATTTTTGGAACAAATCATTATTCACCTGATCATTCACCGGGTAATAGGGCTCTGTCACATCTGCCTTGTAAGGCTCCGGATACTCGTAACTAATCCAGGTGCTCGGGGTCTCGTTAAATTCAAAATGCTTATGCTCAATAATTCGCGTGTAGGGAATTTCAGCTTCCGTATAATTCATCACGGCAACTCCCTGGTGATTCGGATAATCATGTTTAACATGATCAAAACGCGTTGTTTTATATTCTAATTCACCAAATTGATAGTCGAAATACGAGTCGATCGGACCGGTGTAAATCACCTTGTTGGCCATGGCATTGTAGGTCGATTTATCAGCCAAATAATCTACGCCCAAACGCACCTCGATGCCCTCCAGTAATTTTTCGAATATCTGTGTATAACCGCCTTCCGGAATTCCTTGATAACGGTCGTTGAAATAATTCGTATCAAAAGTAAAACGTACCGGCAAACGCTTGATGATTTCCTTCGGAAGCTCCTGGGGATCTTTCATCCATTGTTTGGCGGTATAACCCTTGATGAGTTTTTCGTAAATGTCTTTACCGACCAACTTAATCGCTTGCTCTTCCAAATTTTTGGGTTCGCCTTGGATGTCTTTTCCTTGTTCGGCAATAATTTGTTGGGCCTCTGCCGGCGTGTTTACATTCCACAACTGGTTGAAGGTCCACATATTAAACGGCAAAGCGAATAATTCTCCTTTGTAATTGGCGATTGGCCGATTCGTGTAATGATTGAATTTGGCATATTGATTAATCCATGTCCAAACCTTTTCGTTCGAAGTATGGAAAATATGTGCCCCATATACATGTAAATGAATATCATCACGCTTTTCTGTATAGCAATTCCCACCAATGTGATCACGCTTCTCAACAACAAAACACGAATAGCCCTGATTCGTCAATTCTCTCGCACAGATACTGCCGAAAAATCCGGCGCCAACAATCAGAAAATCATAAGGTTTTTGCATGAGCAAGGGTTTATTTGGGCTGTAAATTTAGCTATTTTTCACAAGCCTTTTCTAAATCGGCAAGGATGAATTTTGACATTTGCAAAAAGGCATAAGTTGCTTTGGGTGCGGTCTCTGGATTCGACATGAATTTGCCCAAACAACTGGGAACTACCTGCCACGAAACACCGTATTTGTCCTTGAGCCAACCACATTTGCCGGGAGTGCCACCATCGGTCAGCTGATTCCAGAAATAATCAATTTCCTCCTGAGTATCCACAACGATGACTTGCGAAACTCCTTCTGAAAACTGAAAAGCATGCATGTGCGAACTATCCATCGCGCCGAATGTCTGCTTGTTCAATTCAAATTGTGCATAATTTAAATGGCTCGCGACATCCGCGCCTCCCTCCCCATAGGGACTCAAGTGTACGGTTTTTGAGTCGGGGAAAATCGAGGTGTAGTAGGCAATAGCCTCCGCAGCCTTCCCATTATTATCTCCCGTAAACATCATGCTGGGATAAACTTTATCTCCGCTTACATGGTCTAGCATCAATTGCCAGTTCACGCCATATTTGTCGGCAACCCAACCGTATTTACTACTCCAAGGATAGGTATTTAAGGGCATCATGATGTTACCACCCTCGATGAGTTGCGCCCATATCTGTTCGATCTCTGCTTCATTGGCTGCATTGTAGAAAAAGGAAATTGATGGGTTGATTTTATACTCAGGTCCACCATTCAGGTGCATGAATCGTTTACCAGCCAATGAGTAATTCACGGTAAATGGATTTTCAGAAATCAATTGGATGTCGGGGAAGACTGATTCATAAAAAGTAAATGCGTCTTTAGCTTGTTTATCAAACCACAAACAAGTCATGATGGGATGGTTCATATCGTTTTTGCTTTAAAACTCCAGGTGAATGTAAATTCGGCGACGATGACGCCTTCTAAATTTTTTCCAATGGCCTTGGATGTCAGTTTGACTCCTTCGCCCGTTCTGACCGTTTCGTCCACCACAGCTTCCATGGCCTTGCCATCTTCGCAAGTGAAAAAGATGGTTCCCGTTGCTTTTTTGACGAAGGTGGCCTCTACTTTTTCCACCAACATACTTACAGCCGGTTTCCGATTATGAACTTGGGCATATGCGAGCATACCGCTACTCATTTCAGCCGCCATCGCTTCTACCGCGAAATACATGGAGCGGAAGGGATTTTGATTAAACCAAGATAATTTAACCCGAACAGTGCAGGATTCTTCATCAAAGTGATGAATATTTAAGCCTGACCAAAAAGCCGCTGATAGATTTTTGAAGATAAAAAACTTGAATAATACAGGCGTGGTAATGATGCGTTTAAACGCGCTGAAATTAGGATTCATAGCTTGGTGTTTGGGACGATAAATGTAGGCCTTTTCGTTGCATTTTAAAAATGATTTCCCCGTTCGATTTTTGACCCGTTTGGTCCCAACCTTTTTGGCGATAAAATGCTTCCGCGCGTGTTCCGGGTTCTGTTCCTAAAATCAATTCGGTTTGTCCCGAAGCAAAATAGGCACCAACCATCGTATCATGTAATTGCGAACCGATGCCATTTCCTTCGAAATCGGGGTCAACAAAAAGCGCCCAAACTTCGCCGGCTTCTATATCCAAAATTGCAAAGCCCATTATCTGATCCGATTCTTCATATACCCAAGCGGCTGCATCTTTGGTCAAAAATGGGATGTAATCTGCTTCTTGTACCGCTAAAGGATTCGTCAAAACATTTTCCTTCACAGTCCTACGTATGCGGTGCATGGCGGGAATGTCCGTGATGACAGCTTTTCTAATAAACATAGGGGATGAGGGATTTTACTTGTTGGGAATACGTCCGATAAGATTCACCATATTGTTCGCGTAATTTTTGCTCCTCCAATCTGCTCCCTATCCAGATGTAAGTATAGCTGATGATGAGTATGGTCAACATTTGGCTAGATGGGAAAAGTAGGTAAAGTCCTGCGATGAAAATAATTGTTCCAAAATACAGCGGATGTCGGACATAACGATACATCCCTGACACAACTAATGTCGTCTGTTTTTCGGGTACAAGTCCTAAAAATTCCCTGAGGTTAAATGCGCGGAAAGCGAGTATAATCAAGATGAATCCCGTGACGCTAAGGGTCATTCCCAGATAGATGTTGAGGGCTTGAGCAGCTTTTGGTAGGCTAAGTACAAGTAAAATGCCTAAGCCCAGGATGGCAATGATATTGTATAGGATTCGGTAATAAGCGAAAAGAGTTGGCCAGGTTTTGGAAAAATAATTCTTCACTCTTGTGCTTGCTAAAAAGCTGTGGACAAAGAAATATAAGAGCCAAGAAATTGTAAGCCAAGTGGTAGTCATAATCTTTACAATGATCTACCAAATCTAATTAAAATTATGACTTATTTGTTTCGAAGTTTTTCAGATTAATTACTTGTTGTAAAGCTAATTTCTTCTCCGTAGCTAGTTCCTTGTTTATTTGTAGCATAAGCTCTGACATAATAAAGTGTATTGGGACTTAATCCCGTAAGGTTAGAAACAAATGCTCCAATTGTCCCTGTTTCCGTAGTGAAGTTGTGTTCTATTGTAGCCCCAGGTAATCTTCTCCAGCAAACCCCTCGTGCAGTAACGTTTTTCCCTCCGTGTGAAACGACGATTCCTCCTGAGCTAGCTGTTGTGCTTGTGATGTTTGAAATCGTTTTAGTGTATACTGTTGGCGAATTTAATGAAACGATTGCTTCCCCATATTGGTTGTGTCCCGTACCAAAACCTCTTGCTCCATTTTTGTTAACAACCTGAGCGCTTATTGTAGAAAGTTTACCCGTTTTAATAAGTCCGTTTTTGGGTAATACTGAAATGGTAGATTGTATACTTTTTTCTGAATGGGAAGCCGTTTCTGCTTGTGTTGCAGTAATGGTGGCATCACCTTGACCTACGAGGATAACTTGACTACCTACAATCTTGACCACGCTGGTATCGCTGCTGCTATATGTGAAGGAACCTGAGCTGTTAGAGCTTGGAGGTGTTAGATTAAAGTTTGCCTGTCCTATTTGTTTGATAAGTGATGTGAAGTTAGACTGTATCGGAATTTCCCGAGCTAAAAATTGGATAGATTCACTGGAATCGTCAACGATTTTATTAGCATCTGTTTGGGTTTGGGTGTTTGTGAGCACATACGTTTGGGTGGAATTTGCATTTAGCGTTTTGACCGTAGTCACGACTGTGAGTCTGTGTTCCTCACTGGGATACATGGTTCCAATATTCCAATTGAAATCAGATCCTGAAGCGGTCCACGTACCAAAAGATGGTGTAGCTGAAATAATGTTAAGGTTGGTCGGAATTTGATTTCTTATGACTAGATTGGTTAAATTATCATATCCTAAGTAGGCTGCTTTAATTGAAAAAGTAATGGTTTCTCCAGAATTGACGGAGTTTTTGTCTGCCGTAATAGAAGTAACTACTTCTGGATTACAATCGTAAAGAGATTGGGAAGCTGATTGATAATCGCATGAACCGGTGGAAACGATTACGTAATAATCGCCTGCAATCGATGGTGTATAAGTTGAGTTTGTTTGACCTGGGATAAGAACTCCATTTCGATACCAGGCGTAGGAAGGAAAACCGGCCGTTGCCACGAGGGTAGATCCTGGGAGACATCCGTCACCTGAGATGTTTACATTGATACTTGGGATAGTTTCAAATCCCGAAAAATATCCAGAGGCTCCAGCATTTGTATTCACAAGAATGAAACCTACAGCAATAGGTCCTGGAGCTGAAACTGCAACGTCCCCAGAAAGGCCACTGAGGTAATAGGTTTTCCAGTCAGAAGTGCCGCTAACTGATTTTTTTGCGGCTTGTAAGGTTGCTAAACTGACCGTATTAGTGCCATAATTAACTACGATATCTGCATCGTTGATCGCAGTAGAAGCGATTAGGGTGATTCCGCCCGTCATCGTGAGTCCGGCAATGTCTGTTATGTTCGAGATATTATCTACCTTATTACTCAAAAGGCAGTTCACGGGTGCTATGAAATTTAGATCGACAGTTTGAGTAGCTGTGGATCCTGCAAGACATTGAAAGGCATAAGCTTCTTTGGATGTTTGGACATACATGTTACCGCCTGGAACGGAGGATGTTGTGGATGAGGTTGAATAATAGGAACCTGGAATAATGTAGTAATCACCGTTATTGATTGTGGCGATTTCAGTTGTAGAACCATTTACATAGATTTTAGTGCCGTTTTGAGTAGCAACGATAATGGCAAATTCTGACTGATCTGTTCCGTTTCCTCTTACAAAAACATAATCGCGCCCTAAGGTGTTTTCGGGTATGATTTGGTCGGCTCCACAATCTTGGTTTGTTACATTCAATACAGGCTGAACATGTAGTTGGCCAACACTCATAGCTATGGGCTTGTCGGATGTAACGGAGGTGCCAATCCAGCCATCTACATTAGGAGATCCGGCTGTAGATGGAATAGATTCAAGTACATAACTTTGTCCTTTATTGAGTGTAATTGTGATGGCATCTGCAGTAATACCCGCTGCATTGCTACCGCTTCGAAAGGTGCAGGCAGGGTTATATCCAAATATATTTACGATTGTATTATCTTCTGTAGCCATGATACCCATCGAGTTACTTAGTAATGCATAGCTACCACCTCGATTTGGCATTCCTCCCCATTTAAAAGCGGTTCCTAATGCTGCTCGACCTTTAGAGGTAACAGAAGTAGCTTGGGATCCTGATTTACCTCGATAATTAACATAAAATTTTTCTCCGTTTCTTGATTTAAAAATTAGGCCTCCGATGGATTGAACAACTCCTGTATTCGTGTTATCCATCATGGAAATATTGTTTTCGGTGGATGATGTTGTTGTTGGAAGTGTGAACGTACCTGCACTCGTTTTTGAGATGGTTACGGATGTGTAGGTTGTTGTACTCGTTCCGCGGTAAACATCCACGACGAAACTTGTCGTATTGGGTGTGGTTAAATAAATTTTATGATCAAATATGGCATAATTTGGAGAAGATTCTTGTTTCAGTGGTGGCAAATAATGAAGATCACTGAGTTGGGCTACACTACTATAAGCCATTAAAATAAAACAGGTAAAAAGTAGTCCTTTTTTCATATTAATAAATGTTGTAAAATCATTGGTAAAAAATGAATCGACATGTTTGCCAAGGCTCTTCTTGGAATTGGCATTTTTGTTAGGTAAGAAATACGCTTGTCAAAATCTATTAATTACTATGTCCAAATTTTTTAATCTTATTGGGTGAATTTCTCGCAGCCTGAAGGCTAGAATACTAATTTTTTTGAGTTGAAAAATAACTTGCTTGTTTCTTAAGGCTGCTTGATTTAAACATGTACAAGCATTGCAATTATTATTCTCATTAATATTGGTAATCAAATTGAATTCTATCCCCAACAGCTAAATCGTATGCACCATTGTTTGTTGGAATGTAAGTAACGGTTGAGCCACTAATCGTGTAAGCCGAATTGCTAATTCGGATACCATTAATGTACATTCGCACTTTTGAAGTTGTTGCTGGAGTATGTGCTAATGTGAAACTTGTTTGATTTAGCGTAGCGCTTGCTTCTTCATTAGAGTCTTGAGCTTGAGCTGTTGCTGTAGATGTTGTCCATGCAGGTAAACCATTTGAAATTGTTAAAACTTGGTTTTCTGTTCCTCTGGCCAATCTTGCTGCAGACCCTCCTGAAATCCCATAGATGATATCTCCAGGGGATGTCATTGGTGATAAGGCATCAAATGCTGCAGTTTTATTTGTGGCACCTGTTCCTCCCTGATTGATTGTTACAGCAGTTTGATTCGTTAATATAACTGCATCTGAATTTGGTAAGGTATATGTTTTTTCTATTCCTGTTGCTCCCGTAAATTTAGTGAATCCATTTCCTGTCCCTCCAAAATTTGATGCAATCACACCAGTTACATTCGCTGATCCATCAAAACTATTTCCATAGATTAGCCGAGCGTTTAATAAGGTACTTGCTGTGCCCGCGGCAGGTGCTGCAGAAATCCAAGTTGTCCCATTTGATGTTAAAATATTTCCTGAGCTTCCCGGTGACACAGCACCCAAATAATCGGTTCCTGCTATTGCAATGCTAGGTATCCCCGTGCTCGTTGTATTTTTTAATAATCCTGTTGAAAGTCCTGCAAGCGCTACTCCATTAATTTTCACAACGGTCGGCGCCGCAGCAGTTC
>DKIP01000079.1 GCA_002454335.1 Cytophagaceae bacterium UBA6715
ATGACCACGACGTTTGGGCTGCAATCAAAACTTGGAAAGATGCAGATGATAAGATATTGTCGCTTTTATGCTCCCACTTTTTAAGTCGGAAATTGTTTACTTGTAAATTAGGTAGCCAACCGCTTCCGAAATCGAAACGTACTGAAATTTCAGAAGAAATTAAATCAACCTTGCAAATCAACGATGAAGAATTATCCTATTTTGTCATCGAAGGTTCCACGAGTAATTCCGCATATGTTCAAGGAGATAACACGATTAAAATCGTCGATAAACTAGGTCAAGTGGTCGAGCTAACGGAGGCTTCTGACCTCCCAACGATACAAGCCTTGAGTAAGATTGTGAAAAAATACTATTTTTGTTGCCCAAAGAGCGTATATTTGCAAGGTGAATTGAACGCATAATCATTCTTAATTCCACATACCCTATATGAAGTTTACCGTTGACCAAATAGCGACCATGATTCAAGGAGCAGTAGAAGGCGACGGAACACAATTCATTACGGGTTTTGATAAAATTGAAGAAGGCAAATCAGGAAGTATTTCATTCCTTTCAAACCCCAAATACGAAGCATATATATACAATACTGACGCAACAGCTGTCATCGTATCAGCAGATTTAGTTTTAAAATCACCCGTTAAATCAACGCTTATCCGTGTCAAAGAGCCATATGTGGCTTTCACCATCTTGTTACAGAAGTACCAAGAAATGATGTCGAAGCGCGAAACAGGTATTCAATTAAATGCGCATATTGCTGGTGGGGTCAAGATGGGGAAAGAGCCCTTTGTAGGCCATTTATCCTTTATTGACGCACAATCAAGTATCGGTGATTACACGAGCATTCATAACCATGTCAGCATCGGAAAAAATGTACATATTGGCGACAATTGCATCATATATCCAGGTGTAGTTATTTATAAGGATACAATTATTGGCAACAATGTGATTATCCATGCCAATGCGGTTATAGGTGCAGATGGTTTTGGCCATGCTCCACAAGCTGATGGAACCTATAAAGCAATTCCACAGTTAGGAAATGTAGTCATTGAAGATGATGTAAGTATTGGAGCCAATGCCACAATTGATCGTGCAACCATGGGTTCTACGTTCATTCGCAAAGGAGTCAAATTAGATAATTTAGTACAAGTTGCCCACAATGTAGAGATTGGCGCCAATACTGCCATCGCAGCACAAACGGGGATATCGGGATCTACAAAAATAGGTGAAAACTGCCTCATCGGCGGACAAGTTGGCATTGCTGGTCACCTCAGCATTGCACCCAAAACCATCATTACAGGACAATCCGGCGTCACGAAATCTATCAAAACGCCAGGTCAAACTATGGGTGGTTTTCCTGCAACAAATAATGTTGACAATTTAAAACGTAGCGCATTAATCCGACAATTACCGGAGCTATTTGAAAAGATTAATAAAATTAAATAAGCGTACCCTTTCTTATGAATAATAAGCAACATACGATTTCAAAATCTGTCACGCTTTCCGGAGTCGGTTTGCACACGGGCGTTGTAGCCAATATGACTTTTTTACCCGCTGCAGCCAATCACGGAATTAAATTTCAGCGTGTAGATTTACCGGGCCAACCGATCGCAGATGCGGACGTTGACTATGTCGTAGATACCTCACGCGGAACAACAATCGAGCACAATGGAGCTCGAATCAATACTGTAGAACACGTTTTAGCAGCTTTAGTAGGCCTTGAAATTGACAATATTCTTATCCAATTAGATGGGCCTGAACCTCCGATCATGGATGGTTCATCGATCAAATTCGTGGAAGCTTTGAAAGATGCAGAACCCATCGAACAAGAAGCACATCGTAAATTCTTTGAATTAACCGAAGAGGTTCGTTTCAAAGACTTAGAAAAAGGAATCGAATTAGCCGCTTTGCCACTAAATGATTACCGTATCGCCGTGATGGTGGATTATAACTCAAAATTCTTGTCGAGCCAACATGCCAACTTAAGTCATGTGTCTCAATTTGAGAAGGATTTCTCCATGTGTCGGACTTTCTGTTTCGTACATGAATTAGAAGCATTATACAAAGCGGGATTAATCAAAGGTGGTGATTTAAATAATGCCATCGTAATTGCTGATAAGGACTATTCTGAGTCTGAATTAGCACATTTATCTGAGGTTTTGGGTAAACCCAAAGTATCCATTTCCAAGGAAGTAGGTATCTTAAACAATACGAATCTACACTTCAACAATGAAATGGCACGCCATAAATTGTTGGATGTTATGGGAGATTTGGCATTAGTTGGCCGACCAATCAAAGCGCAGATTTTAGCATCTCGGCCAGGTCATGCTTCAAATGTGGAATTGGCTAAAAAAATCAAGAAATTGATGTTGGAGACAGAGAAAAATAATGTCCCTGTTTACGACCCAAAACAACCTCCTATCTGCACGCACGAACGTATTTACGAATTATTACCACACCGGTATCCATTCCAAATGATTGATAAAATCATTTATTTGGATGATAATTCCGTTGTTGGTGTCAAAAACGTGACCATGAACGAAAATTATTTCATGGGCCACTTCCCGAATAACCCGGTTATGCCTGGCGTTATGCAAGTAGAAGCGATGGCTCAAACGGGTGGAATTCTCGTTTTAAGTTCAGTTCCTGATCCAGAAAATTATTGGCCTTATTTAGTAGGAATCGAAAATTGCCGCTTCCGTAAAAGTGTCATTCCAGGGGATACAGTTATTTTTAAATGTGAATTGACTGCACCAATTCGCCGGGGTATTGCCAAGATGATTGGTAAAGCTTATGTAGCGGGACAAGTAGTTTGTGAAGCTGAAATGACGGCTAGTTTAGTTAGAAAATCTTAGGTATTTGATCATGAGTCAACCACTTTCTGTAATACATCCTAATGCCAAAATTGCTGCTAATGTCAGCATAGATCCTTTTTCAGTAATACATGAAGATGTAGAAATAGGTGAAGGTACATGGATTGGTTCCAACGTAACCATTTTTCCCGGTGCAAGAATCGGTAAAAATGTACGCATATTTCCAGGTGCTGTGATCTCCGCGGTTCCACAAGATTTAAAATTTGGGGGAGAAATCACAACTGCAGTAATTGGTGACAACACAACCATTCGCGAATGCGCAACGATTAATCGGGGTACGTCTGACAAACAAAAAACGGTTATCGGTAAAAATTGCCTGATCATGGCCTATGTTCACGTTGCACATGATTGCATCATCGGTGATAATTGTATTTTAGCAAATGCCGTTCAAATGGCAGGACATGTAACCGTAGGAGATTTTGCGATCATTGGCGGCTCTTCTGCCATCCATCAATTTGCATCGATTGGCCGCCATGTCATGATTTCTGGTGGCTCTTTAGTTCGCAAAGACGTCCCTCCTTTCACAAAAGCTGGTCGAGAACCATTAAGTTATGCTGGCATTAATTCAGTGGGCTTACGCCGTCGTGAATTTAATGATGCCCAAGTAGCTGAAATTCAAGACATCTACCGATATGTATATTTAAAAGGCTTGAACAACCAAGAGGCCTTGAATCAAATCGAAACTCATATTCCTAAATCTGCGCATCGCGATGAAATCGTTGATTTTATTCGCCATTCAGAACGTGGAATCATGAAAGGATAAAACAATCCCATGAAGATCATTGCCACAGGTATTCACAAGAAATTCCGTCAAGAATGGGTCTTCAAAGCGCTATCCTACACGTTTGAATCCGGAAAATCCTATGCAATCATTGGCCAAAATGGTGCAGGTAAATCCACCCTATTAAAAACATTAGCTCAGTATAGCCTACCGAATAAAGGAAAGGTTGAATTTGAAGGGATAACAGAAGATGTCAACAAGCAAATCAGCTTCGCTGCTCCCTATTCCGAACTAATCGAAGAATTTACACTTCCTGAATTATTGAACTTCCTTGTTCAAATCAATTTTCTTGAGGCTCGATGGGATTTTAAAGCTTTCACATCCTTCATCGACCTACGACCATCCGAATCAAAATATATCAAAAATTTCTCATCTGGAATGCGTCAAAAAGTTAAGTTAGGAATTGCTCTAGCTGCCGACAGACCAATCCTTTGTTTAGATGAGCCTACCTCAAACCTAGATGAGACAGCAAAAAATTGGTTTTACAAGGCTTTAGATAGCCAACGCCATAAGTTGATTCTTATCGCTTCCAACGAACAAGCTGAAATTAATTTATGTACGAATCAAATTGCTATTGCCGACTATAAAGTTTAAGCGAATTTCAAATCCAATCGCAAGCGAATCAAACCGATTAAAACCGAGCAAATTCCTACGAAATATAGGGCACTACTGCCATCAATGACACCCTTACTCATTTGTTGGTAATGCGCATACACCGACCAAGTTTCCATCGCTGAAATTTCCTGGAGACCTTGCCAACAAGCAAAATTAAGGACTAAACCGAGTACAAAGGCCAAGGATTGTTTAGAAACTAGCGCAGAAGCTAAAGTTGACAAACAAATAAAGACCGCACAAAGTAATACTAATGCGGTATAGGAGCCTATAATCAAGGAAGCATCATAATTACCCTCTGGGCTTCCGAGCTCCCCAATCGAATAGACGAAAATCCCCGTGGGAATCAATATGACCAAAACTAGCAAAAAAGTACCCAACAATTTACCAAATACGATTGAATTCATGGAAACCGGCAAGGTTCTTAATAAATCAAACGTGCGCATTTCAAACTCTTCTGCAAAAGCGCGCATGCAAATTGCCGGAATAAAAAAAAGAAAAAACCAAGGACTTAAATCGAAAAAAACCTGCATCTCAGCAAAACCATAATCTAAAATATTGCCGTCCAACCACCATAAATATATCCCCATCAGGACATAAAAAGTCGTCATAATTCCTAAACCTAACAAGGAACTAAAAAACTGACTGAGGTCTTTACGGATGATTGCCCACATATACTATTCGTCGAACATCGGCTTTTCACGCTTCATGATGCCTGAAACAATAAGACCTAAAAAAAAGAGAAAAATAACGGTAAAAAAAACAATGGTAATAAACTGAACACCAGGACCCAGCATCATATTGGTAATTTTTTCAGCATCTTGAATCTGACTTTCAGTCAAGCCTTGGTCTTCTAGGCGCTGGCGCGCCAAATCCATTTGCTTTTGTATAACCGCATCATCAATAAAATTGATATATATGTAATTAAAACCGCCAGCAACAATTCCCCAAATAGCACCCAACAAAGTCGAACTACCCAGTCCTTCTCCGTAGGTTAAAAATCCAGCCTGTTGAGCTCTAACTTCTTTTAATGCAAAAAACAAAATACTCACATTAACCAAGAATGTCACTAAAAATGAAACCCAACCTAAGGTTTCGGAAAAGTCTTCCGCGAGACCCGAATATTGTGTAATAACTGACACGATAAAGCTAATTAAGCCACCAATAATCGCCCATTTAATAAGTATTAAACTCTTTGAGGTTGTATTCGTTTCCATATTTATTGCTTATAATAAAGTGAAATTAACAAATTTGGTAAAAACGCAAGAAACAGCTTTTGGCTAAATTCATCTCGCGCAATGCTAAATGCATTGATACCTTGAATGCCTTGCATCAGTTGGAAATAATACTCCTTACCCTCCTGCTTGATGATCACATCCTTATATTGACCTAATTCATTCACGCTAATTCGAATGTAATCTTGTAGTACATTCAAACCGGTGGCAGATTCATAAAAATAATATAGTGCAAAGGCTCCAATTAACGCTGTCATCAACACAAAAATATATTGATACAGAAATAATTTCAAAAAGTGAACCGAAGCACCTCGATTAACTCCTACCCAGTTTTTAGCCAAATAGACTTGAGCAAATAAAACAATAACAAAAGAAGGTGCCTTTTTACCTGCCAAAGGGATAATGCCGTTTACATTTAATATATAACAATAAACACCCATCAATAACACACAGACTAAACTCACACCAATCAAGCGGGGCCAAATGCCTTTTAACTCATTCATCGTTGATACAAAATTTCATCTCCTTTAATCACATGGCTAATCTGCGTTGAAAATGTCTCCCCAAGGAAACAAGAATTCTTCGATTTGCTTACTATATCAGATTCTTGGTATACATGCTTACCTCCTTGCTCAAACAACACCGCTTTCACAAGAGAACCTACCTCAATTGTAGGTAATTGAATTCCTAATAAGGCAGCCGGTTTTTGCGTGATATAATCCAAGTAATTAACCAACCCCCGTTTTTCCGCCGCATCGACAAAAGCAGCTAACAACGTTTCAAGACCAATACTACCAAAATCTGCATGATCAAATTCCAAGGCTTTTGATTCAAATTCTACCGGATGGTGATCGGAAACCACCGCATCAATTGTACCTGCAGCTAAGCCCTTCCACAAAGCCTCCAAATCCGAGGTCGCACGGAAAGGGGGAAACACTTTCTTATTCGTATCAAAATCAGCAATGGCATCTTCTGTGAAAACCAGTTGGTGCACAGCCACATCAGCTGTCACGGGTAATCCTTCCGCTTTGGAGGCTTGAATCAACGCTACACCCGCTGCTGTCGATATACATGAGAAATGCAAGCGGAAATCAGCATGCGCTAATCCGAATGCATTCGCACGCACATAACGTAACAAATCCAAATCTCGTTGGATACTCATGCTTTCACTCAAAACAGGGATTCCTTTTAAACCTAATAAGGTACTTTGTAATCCTTCGTGAATCTGACCATAGAGGGATAAGGCCTCCGTGTCTGGCCGACTAACAATCGTCACAGGCAAGGTTTGCAAATATTGAAGGCTTTTAGACATCAAATCCACAGCTTGCAAAGAACCCGCACCATGACCAAACCATGTAGCCCCAGCACGATGTAAATCAAATAAATCAGTAAAATTCTCCCCTTTATTATCCACGCTCAAAGGAGCCATCGGATAATAAGAAATGGCATCTGATTTTTGGCTAATAAACCGTATCGCATCAGCTTGTTGGGGCACCGGCGAACCGGTAGGCAATAACAACATATCCAAAACGCCTCCTTTTAAGGCTGCTTGACGGAGACTGTCCCAATCCTCTCGATGCTCACCACCAGGTAACGTATTGTGAACACGAAGATCAACGACAGAAGGACTCAAATGTAATTGATTTCCCGAGATGATAACATCGGCTTTTTCATCAATGGATGAAGCGATTTGAATCCAGTGGCCATTTTCCGCCAACAAATCCATCGTCATCCCAGCAAAGCTGGAGCGAGAGTCTGATACTAAAACTGATTTAAATAAAATCCGCATGATTGATATAAGCTAAAAAAAAACCCTGAAATCAGGGTTTTAAAAATCAATGTCCAACAAATGCTTGATAGGTAGTAACATCCATCAATTGATCAATGTCGCCCAAATCACTTGGTTTCATTTTCACAACCCAACCTTCACCAAATGGATCCGAGTTAACTAATTCCGGGCTGTTATTTAAATTCGTATTAAATTCAATAATTTCTCCTGCTACAGGTAAAAACAAATCAGATACGGTTTTCACAGCTTCTACTGTTCCAAACACGGCATCTTGTGCAATGGTCTTCCCTACCGTTTCCACCTCAACAAAGATAATATCACCTAATTCACTTTGTGCGAAATCTGTAATTCCTACAATCGCCACATCACCCTCAATTTTAATCCACTCATGTTCTTTCGTATACTTTAAATCTGCTGGGAAATTCATATGTTCGTATTTTTTTGCTTGCAAAGGTCATTAAATTCAGGCTTGATTGCAAAAATTTTACCGGAATTATTCTAAACTATATCGGATTTGAAAACCACCTGCCACCGTCGAACGGTAGAATGAATTGGAAACCAAAGGGTTATTCATCATTTTATCAAAATATGCGGTAACTGATAATTTTTCACTCACCGAATAACTAATCTGCGGCCTAAATTGGAAATTCACAAAACCCTGTGTCACTACCGTTTCCGCATCTAATTTACGCTGCAAGGTACGCGTATCTCGAATGGTTAAATTCATGTTAAAACGTAGGTCGTTTGGTAAACGCACTGACCGACCATTGATTTTAAATGGAATCAACATATTAGCTCTGGTAAACCCAACCGCAAAAGTTAAATCTTTATTGGCCACTTCAGCCACCTGGGAATTCGCTAAATTCAAACCTACCGATCGATCCTGGTTGTATTCAAAACGCAAAGAAACCCGACTCTTCGTAATAGCATTCACACCAATCAGCGGAGAAAAACGCTCCGTGAACGAAATCGTACTCATCACATATACGGGTATCAACGTATGCGTTTCCGGATCAAAACGAGATGACAATGGATACAAAAGACTATTCAAGGTAAGGTTTTGAAAATCATTTGCTAGCTGCCCATATTCCAAAGATGACACAAAATTTCCAACACTATACGTACTCGAGTACATGTGCGTAATGGTGAATGAACTGAATTTCTTCGTAATACCCGGGAATAAATTCAAGCCATTATAATCCACTTTCCAGTTGGGCAACGGAATATCATAAAAAGGTGAATACTTTACATCATTCGCAGAAACACCTGAATAGGCCGCAAAGAACGAAGGAATCAATACGTCTTGCGAGTTCTTATTATACATTCCCTCAGCAACCTTCGACCGATTTAATCTAGCCATCAAAACCTCACGATTCGAACGGAATTCTTCAAATACGACCGCAGGATCCTTGAAAGCTGTCATAAAAGATAAAAACGACATCGAATAATTCCCTGAACGTAAGGGACTCTGGCTCTTAAATGGCCCACCTATTTCCGTGGGACGGAAAAACTCTTGATAGTTGTCGCCTTTATTGTAATTGCCCTCTACCTGAATGCGTAAATCTTTCGTAGGCTCCAGTTGCGTAGAATAACTGAATTTTTGTTGGCGCAATTGCGTAAACGGCACATTTTGAACAATACTCTTGGACAACCAACCATTCTCGGCTGCAATAAAACGTATCTGATCACTTTGTCCCCCACTCACAAAATCCAACCCTGGTGCCCCCCAACTACCATTCATACCCAATCGACCTGGCGAAGGATTAAATCCTGGTAAGGTCGTAGATTCATTCATGGAATAATTCACTTGAATGCCACGAAGTGTGAGTAACAAACGAGCGACCGACTTCAATGCATTTTTCGGAGCAATTATAATATCTTCATCATCTCCAGGATTTCGCGCCACATCTTTTGTTGTGGGATTACTTGAATTTACCCAGCGCAAGGCACGAATACGGTTATATAAAGAGACAAAATCCACCTTACCATTGATCGAACGTTCACGGGTATTCTTAATAATGTTACCAAAAGGAATATCCAAAGAATCCTTGATATTAAAGGAATTGGCAAAATAATTATATCCAATACGATGCGTATAATCCGCATTCATCCAATCCGTTAATGGCAACTTCTGTAATGGTAATCGCCAAACCAATCCGGCTTGTTGGTCGAACTCTTTCGCCCTACCCAAAGCTCGAATATTAAACATAACAGAATCACGTTTGGCTTGTGTATCCAAATCCCCAAATGGCTCATCAATAATCGAGTTCACATTCGCTGAATAATTGACAATCATGCTTTTAGTCAAATTCCAATTCAATGCATACTGCCGATTAAAGAACCAATATTTCTCAAATTGCGGAGCGACACCTTCCGTCGTCAATTGCTGATTCCGCAATTGGGTCTTCACAAAACTCCGATCCATCTCCGCACGAACCGTAATCGAAGAAGGTATAATATTCACATTCAAATCACGCAAAAGCGCAAGCCACTGTGAGGTAGACTTCATTTTATTGAACGGCTCCCAGAATCCAGCCGTTGAAGTATAACTGTATAAAATACTTCCACGCTGACTTAACTGCCTGTAGGATTCAGTCAAGGTATTTGTCCGAATCATCTCAGAATATGCGTAACTAAACGTGAAATTCGATAAGTCCCAAACGTATGCATGCTTTGCTAATGATGATCGAATCTTACGAACATTGGTAAAATTAAAGCCCTGTCGCTCCGTATTATCTTCTACTAATTTCAAATAATCCGCACGCTTCGCTTGAGTAGAAAATTTACTTATGGCATCTGTCAAGAAAATGTCGGGATCCAAAGGATCAAATTGTGGCGCTACATTTCTTCGGTCATATGAAACATAAAACGGAATCTTAAAACCCCATTTTTGAGGTAATAACTTATCCAAATTCAAGTTGGCCGTTATACCATATTCCTTCGAATTATCCCTTGAACGATCAGATATCTTGGATTGCACACCCCCAAATCCATAATTCCGAAAACTACCGTTCATAGTAATTTGACCTAAATCGGCCAATTTGATTCCCATCTTACCCAGAGCAGCAGCTCCCGAAGTTTGATCAAAACCCGACGCTCTTAACTCATTCACCCAAACACAGAAAGACTTATTTTGTCCATCTTTCGCCGTATTCCGAACCCCAATCATCAAGACCATCGAAGCACTTTGATCCGGTCGGCCCATCACAGTCACACGATAAGTCTTACCGGTTGACGAAACCATATTCAGCGTAAATCGTTCATTCAAGGACTTTCCTTGTCGATCACGCTCAATTTTCGCCTGCTTCAAAAGCTCAAATTCCACATCAAATTCATTATCCTGTGGCCAAATCTCAATATCTAAACTTTGACCTTTTTGAGTTTGACGCAAACCTGTTTGTTCAACTTCATAATAATTATCCGTTAAATCCGTTCCGATTCTCAAGAAAGCGGATACTTGACCATCGACTTGATCAGGACTTTGCATCGAAACAAACATGCGAAGACGCTTGTAATTGATAAAGTCAAATGATGAATTCTTAAATACGCCTCGCGCATCTCCAGGTCGTAAATTATCCACACACAAACTCATGGATTGCTCATTCAAACGTGCGTTATTGATCGTTGTAACATCTTGATCTCGAACAAATCCTGGAGGAACAACATATGGTATTGTATTCGCACCCTTGCTAGCAGGTCCATTTTCCTCAATATTAACCGATGAAATACGGAATTTTGCATCATAGGTTTCCGGAATTTCTTGGCCATTTCGTTGATCTAAATCTCCAATAAACTTCCGATAAGAATAACCCGATAACTGCAATTGTGCAAAACGCAAAACCACGGGATCCTGAAATTGGCTCAACAACATGCGGAAAAATCGAATGGATTTAAAACTCGAAATTTCACCAGCAGGAGTCGTATAATTACGCTTATCTTTAATAGGAATACGGAATAAATACCAATCCACGCCCCCGTCATTAACCTTATCAACCACAAAGCCTTGGCCTACTGCTAAACCACCGGGTTTCAAATCAACCTCATATTGAAAGTAGGCTTCGACCTCATTCACCGTATTATCATTATTCAAATCCTCACGATCTGGCATCATGGAATTGGCCTCTGTCACATTGGTATTACTTGGATTATCCGTCGTAGGGGAATTATTTTCAATACCCATATAATGCTTGTATCGCTCGATGATACTTCCCGTTGAATTAAAGGTACTACTCAAATAATGAACAAAATCATCTGCGGCAGGGTCAGCTTGAATCGAAGCAATCGCCTTCGCATCCGTCACACGCGTCTTGGATTGAGTCAAATATTCAGCGAAGTAAGTCGATTCCGAAATCGAACTATTTTCATTTACCTGATTGGGCAAACCATCCAAACCAATATCTTGCTGTCCTCTACCCCCCTGATTATCAAATGCATTTATGACAAATTGACGTTTAGGGGCCAAGCCCCAAAGCGTTTTCTCTACGTTTTGTGAAACGCCTGATACGATCTTTTCACCGGCTGGAATGCCATTTTCAAAATTAGAAAAGCCATCCGGAATAAAATCTTCCGAAACATCCCCTAAATGAAAAATCAATTTGCCCCCTGTTGTATTGTTCTTGTTAAATACACCATCCCGAATTTTACCCGTTTCACCAGAAACAAATGGATCCATCAACCAAAATTCTATCTGCTCCACATTCGAATTATCAAAATCGGTATCCGAGGTAATTGCCCGCGTAATGGCGCCAAAATTATTCTTCGGATTAGGTAATAATCCTTGTGAAGTCAAATTCGGGTTAAAGTTATATATACCACGTTCTGACGGAAAATAAGCTACGTCCAAAACACCCAAAGGCAAATTGGTAATGTTATTCGCAAAATCCTTATTCGGAAATAATCCCTTTGGGGTCACTACTCGCTCATACGCATACGCGTTTACAGTTGCAGGATCCAAACCCGGAACGTCCAACGAAAAACCACCCGTTCCATATAAACTAGCATCGACATTGTATGCCGAAATTTTCGCCCGACGAAAGTTTGAACTCAAGTCTCGAGGATTTGAAATAACAAAATCTCTAGGGGTAGCTCCTGGACGCCACAATGTCGGCTGAGAACTTAGGTTAAATACCACGCGTGCCGACTCAAAATCATCGATAAACGCATTTCCCTGCACCCGGTCATTGACGTTCGGAATTAATTTGGCAAACTCCCCCTGAAAATCAATCACCGAAGTTTCTTTCGTAGAGATAACGGGCAAAGCATCGATCATCCGAGTTAATGCATTGGATTTCTTCAAAATACTCGCATCAAATCCAATCAACGTATTATTAACTGGCTCATTGCCTATCGAAACACGACGTAAAAATGCAGGAGGCGTTTCACTCATGCTCTGAATTGTCGCCCCCAAATGCACGTCTTGCCCCAAATTATAATCCAAACGTGTTCCTAATAAGGTGCGCACCTGGTTAGTGAACAAATCCGGCTTTTCGTAGCACACTTTAAGCTCTCTCCCCGACTGGAATACGCCCTCGTTCAAAATCTTCACCTTGCCAGATTGACCTTCAACGATATAGTCGGAACCTGCCACCAACGATTGTCCACCTGCGGAAACTGTCACCGATTTCGGCTCAACGCCAAAAGGCAAGGAAATGTCCCCACCTACTCCCGCTTGAAAATTACCTTTGATAAAAAACTTATTCTTAGAAGCTTGTTGGAGAGCATCCGTTTGCGTCAAACGATACAATTTATCAAACACATACTTATCCACTAAATTAGATTCCGAAGCCGTAAATTGTTTCCTCAAACCCGATCCGAACGGTTCTAGTACGGGAAAAATAATCTTCCCATTTTTTGAATCAATGGTTATATCCTCAATGTAATCAAAATTTCCGTCGGGCTGTGGATCTCCCGCAAAATTCAATTTATCTAATCCTAAAACCTTAACCAAAGGGATATCCTTCACCTTTTCTCCTTCAATCAAATTGGAATTATCGATCCCCGTCGCATCATCTTTATAAATCAAGCGCAATTGAAAATTCTGCTTACTCAATCCATTGGAATTCAAGGAATAGATGTTCTTCATCATTAAATCCCACATCGGATGTTGCAGGTGATTACGAACAGTAGACGACTTCAACATCTTCAGGATCAACACCTCATTGTCTTGTCGGGCCTGATAATCTTCTGTCAACTCCCCTACCTTATATTTCCGACCGTTATACGTGTATTCATAGGCAACAGCTAACACTTCATCATTCCGAAGTGGAGCAACTAAGGATATATAACCCAATTGGGAATTGAATTTAAATTCACGTTCATTCAGGCGTTTGGCACCCTTCAACATATCGAAATCCGTCCCCCGCTGTAAGTTATATGCAGATTCTAATTGGTAGGACGCCTGATCCGACTTACGAATTTGGGCATCAGCTGTCAATTTCGCGTACAAACCATTGTTTTTGTTATCGACCGTTTGACCCGGAATAATCGGTTGGACTACCGCTTTATCCCGACTGTAGGGATTAGATTCCCCTAAATCTGACAAGGCTACAAGATTACGCAAGGTTTCTGTACTTTGGGTCCGATTCGTTACATAAACCTCCACACGCGTAATAGTGATTCCACTTGTGATTACGGGTAAATTCTGTAAGGAGCGTTCATAATTGTTTCTGAAAAAAGTCGACAAAAAGAAATGGCGGTTTTCATCGTATTGATCTGCCCGAAGTTCGAAAGAACGTCCTTGCGAACCACCTTTCATGGTGATACAATCTTGCTTAGAACGTTGCTGCGCCGCGACAACCGTCACATCCAAATTCCCAAAACGCAATAAAGTCTTTAAACCAAATAAATTCTGAACCCCAGGAATCAATTGCGAATTCAAGGTCCAAGAGGTATTTCCCGCCTCAATATTTTGCAAAATATCCTCTTCCTGCGTCTTCCAATTCAACTTTAATTGATTTTGAAAGTTGAAACTCGCCTTCGTATCGAAGTTGGCATTCAAATTCAACTTATCCCCAATCTTGCCTTGAAAATTAATCTGTGCCTGCTCATTAAAAAACAAATTTCCCACATACCGCAATTGTACGGGAATCGCTGGATTATCTACATATTGACCTTGATATCCAATATCCAATAACAAACTTCCATTCGGCTTAAAAGTCACTTCTGAACCACCAAAAATACGATCGATGGCAGGCGGCAATTCAATTTTAGGGAATAAACCACGGGATTGAATACTGCTGGAACCATCCAAACTTTTAGAATAAGCATTCCAAAAATTCCGATTCACCAAACTATTTTGTTGGAGACTATAATCCGCAAAACTCTTGCTACGCACGGGGCTCAAAGACAATTCGCCTAAGCGACGCTCCTGCAAAACATTATCCCCAGAAAGACGCGTAGTGGATTGAACCTGCGGAAAAGAATAAATCGCAAAAGGTGATTTTTGCTTAGCGCTTATATTACTTGATTTCTTGACCTGATAACGCGGTTTCTTACCACTTTTTTCCACATTGAATGTTGAATCAATTTCTTGTGCCGACAAATCCAACGAACCACCAATCGCCATAAAGCTCGTAAAAGCTACCTGGAGGGTTCTATGAAAAATACGGTACAAAAACATCCAAAAAGGGTTAAAAGTAAATTAACGTAACGCGAGTTTAATTAATTGTTCGACATTCGAATCAGGATTGGCTTTTAACAATTGATCCAAATTCTTTTCAGCTGCCACACGCGGAATTCCAAGCGTAACTAAAGCCGCTAATGCCTCCTGTTTAACACCGAAGGACGCATCATGCGCTGCCGCGCCTGCCTCAACAAACAATGTATCCTTTTTACATTTATCCTTTAATTCCAAGATAACTCGTTGGGCCGTTTTAGATCCAATACCTTTAATGGATTGAATCAAGCCGATGTTTTCATTCATAATCGCAGAGCGAATCTCACTCGAGGAAAACGAAGATAACATAACCAATGCCGTACTTAATCCGACACCCGAAACCGACACCAAATCCAAGAATAGATATTTCTCATCCATAGAATGAAATCCGACCAAGGTGTGTGAATCCTCTTTAATCTGAAGATGTGTAAATAATTGAACATTTTCATTACCGTCTTTCAGCGCATCATAGGTTTGCAATGAGATTTTAACCTCATAGCCTACTCCCTGCACATCGATGATGACATGGGTACGATCTTTGTGCGCTAATTTACCTTTTAGATATGCGATCATTTTATGATATACGTAAACGCATACCAGGACGTAAAGTCGTCGAGGCACGCATTCGGTTTAGTTTCTTTAATTTCGTAACCGTCAGACCTTGATGGCGTTCAGCAATATCGGAAAGCGTATCACCTGACCGTACTTTATAGTAACGTATTTTAGCCTTTTTAACTTTTTTAACGACAATGGGCTCTTCGACATCAGCGCTTGAATCAACAGCCGCTTGCATCACCTTTTCTCGAACTCGAGCAAAATAAACCAATTGTTTTCCTCGCTTGATTCGATTCGTTTTTAGTCGATTCAAATGCTTTAATTCCAAAACACTTACCTGCAATATCCGAGCTACATCATAAAGTGATTGCCCTCTCTTAACCTGATACCGACGCTTGACTAACTTGTCAACAAATAATGCGGCTAGGCTATCAGACTGTTTTTGACTCACATAGGAAGCTGAATCTAAGATGGCTCGTCGATTTGCATTGAAATATGAAATACGAGAACGAGGAATATGTACAACAACCGTCTTATTATCATTAGGAATCGTAGTTCCCACGAGATGCGGATTAATAACTTGAAAAGTATCTACGTGAATTGAAGCAAATTGCTTCAATCGATTCAAGTTCAAAAAACCTTTCACTTGAATGGTATCAAATGGAATCTTTTTAACCCATTTTTCGGCATGAATGGCATGATCAGCATGGTAATTCATCATGTAGTCCATCGCAATAAATTGCGGAACATAAGCACGTGTTTGTTTGGGCAAACAATTATAAATACCCCAAAAATCACTCCTTCCACATTTACGAATCGCGCGTTTCACGTTACCAGGACCTGTATTATAGGCAGCTAAAGCTAAATGCCAATCGCCAAATACACGGTACAACTGCTTCAAATACTTACACGCAGCCTCAGTAGCTTTTTCTGGATCAAATCGCTCATCCACAACCCCATCCACACGTAAACCAAAATCTCCCCTTGCCGTATAAGGCATAAATTGCCATAAGCCACCAGCTCCTTTATTACTCAAGGCACGAGGTTCTAAACCTGATTCAATTAATGATAAATACTTTAATTCCTCAGGAAGATTATATTGTTTTAAATACTTCTCATACAACGGGAAATACAAATCCCGTTTCTCCAACATCCGTTGCGTAAATTCTGCCTTCCGAAAAGCGAAATATTCGACAAATTGATGGGTCTGAAAATTATAATTTAAGGGGATTTGATTTTGAAGCCCTTTGAGTCGGTTTGAAACAATGGAAGGATCAATCATAAATGCTGTAGGCAATCCTTGTTCTACTAAAGCCAATGAATCAATCGCAACTAAATCATCTGTAGGAAAATAATTCTTTCCTGTAGTATGCTCTTGAGTTGGCGGCAAAGCAGCTGTAATCTGTCCCAAACCTGGGAGAGCAAATAATAACAACGCCATTAAACTCAAAAGTCTATGCAGCATCTATTTAAATAGCTTAGCAAAATCAATTAATCCTTGTTCATCATATGCCTTTCCAGTAACCTGAAAGCCCATAGGCAAACCCTGCGTATCCTCCCCCATCGGAATGGATAAAGCTGGTAATCCCGTAATATTTGCCTGAACCGTGAACAAATCCCCTAAATACATTTGAAGCGGATCTAATGTCTTTTCTCCCCTTTTATAGGCTGTAGACGAGGTAGTCGGCGAAATAATAAAATCTACATCAGCTAAAATCTCCATGGTTCTTTCTTGAATCAAACGGCGAACTTGCTGCGCTTTGGTGTAATAAGCATCATAATAGTCGGCACTCAACACAAAAGTACCTAACATAATTCTTCGCTTCACTTCCTCACCAAATGCCTCATCCCTTGTCTTTTTATAAAGCTCCATCAAATCTTTAGCATCTGCCGTACGATGCCCAAATTTGACCCCATCAAATCGAGCCAAATTAGAACTTGCTTCCGCCGTTGTCAACACATAATACGTTGGCAATAGTTGTTCGATATATGCAAAATCAACCGAAACAACTTCATAGCCAGCCGACTTCAATGTCTCCACACGTGCAAAAAATGCATCGCGGATCTCTGGCTGCAAACTTGGATGCTCAACGATTTCTTTAATGTAAGCTACTTTCTTTTTGGATGTGTATGACGTATAAAATTCATCCACCACGGTACTATCATATCCGTCTTTCCCCTCAATAGTCTTTAACACAAGAGCCAAATCTTCCAAATGATGCGCCATTGGTCCAATCGTATCAAAAGATGAGGCATAAGCGATTAAGCCCCAGCGAGAAACGCGACCATAGGTTGGCTTTAATCCCATAATACCACAGAACGCTGCTGGCATACGAATTGAACCACCCGTATCTGTCCCTAATGAAACCTGGCACATGCCAGCTTGAACTGCCACAGCCGAACCACCAGAACTTCCTCCTGCAACGTGTGCGCTATTCGCAAAATTCAATACGGGACCAAATGACGAATTCTCATTCGTAGAGCCCATCCCGAATTCATCGCAATTTTGCCGACCAATAATAATCGCATCGGCATCTAAAAGACGTTGTACAGCCGTAGCTGAAAAGGTGGATTGAAAGCCATTTAATATTTGACTACCCGCCTGACTAGGATGGTCGGCGTAACAAAGTAAATCTTTGATTCCAACTACCAAACCAGCCAAAGGACCTGCTGTACCTTGTTTAATTTTAGCATCAATTTCAGTTGCCAACGCTAAAGCTTCTTGGTCATAAACTGTCAAAAATGCGTTCAATTTGGCATTATAGGCATCTATTCGGTCTAAATGACCTTGCACAATTTCAACGCATGTACGCTTGCCAGCCAATAAATCTCGACGTATTTCCGAGTAGGCAACAGGAACTAAATTCATCAAAAAATGGGATTCTTTTTAAACACAAAAGCATAGTTGGCTTTCACCAACTATGCATTGAAAACAAAAAACAAGAAGACTATTTCTTCGTTTCGTCTAATTCTTTGTTAATCTGATCTTTTACTTCATTTTTCGCATCTTGGAACTCACGAATTCCTTTTCCAAGTCCACGCATCAATTCAGGTAACTTCTTGCCACCAAAAAACAACAAGATAGCTAGACCGATTAATAATAATTCACCGCCACCTAAACCGTTTAAAAACAATAATATACTTGAGATGTTCATTGTAGTCTAATTTTTAATTTTGTAAATATATTCAATAGTCATTAATATTCCTTATTCAGGCGTTAAACATTCACATGTTTTTCAAATTCATCTAATTCGTTTTTAATTGATTTCCCAACCCATAAAACAACGGCTAAATCATCTGTAAATCCTACAAAAGGTAAGACGTCTGGAATGAAATCAAAGGGCGATATAAAGTAAATTAATACGGCCACTATTTTAACTAACGTAATCGCAGGCAATTTCTTGTATGTACCCGCAACATAAGCTTTAATTAATTCACTGAACAAGACAATATAGTGATTGAGAAGCTTGACAACCGATATATTACTTGTTGCTGCTATCTCCTGAACCTTTACGAGTGATTTTTGGAGCAAACCCAATAATCCTAATTTATCCTTCATGAAAACCGCTTCCGCTTTATCCATGGCCTTCTGAAAATAATGCGAGGAAATAATCCGATCGATAAAACTTTTCTCTGTTCCCATATTCACTAATTATTTCTTAAATATACTAAAATGCAACTAAAATCAAATCGGGTCTATCCTTGAATAATATTGATTTTAAAAAGAACGTCGAAATTTGATGATTATGTCTTATTTTTGCAGCGATTTTAGTATAATCATTCCTAAAAATAAAAACAATGAAAATCACCGTAGTAGGAGCAGGTGCCGTAGGTGCAACTTGTGCTGACAACATCGCTAGAAAAGAATTAGCTGATGAATTAGTATTATTAGATATCAAAGAAGGTATTGCTGAAGGTAAAACCCTTGATATGTTTCAAACGGCCTCTTTGTTAGGTTTTGATACCAAATTAGTAGGATCAACAAACGACTATTCAAAAACTGCCAATTCAGACGTCGTAGTAATCACATCAGGTCTTCCTCGTAAACCAGGTATGACACGCGAAGAGTTAATCGGTGTAAATGCGGGTATCGTGAAGAGTGTTGTAGAAAACATCTTAAAATTCTCTAAAAACCCGATCATTGTGATCATTTCTAACCCAATGGATACAATGACTTACTTGGCGAAATCTGTAGCTGGTTTGGATAAGCACCGCATCATCGGTATGGGTGGTACATTGGATTCGGCTCGTTTCAAATGCTATTTAGCAAAAGCGATGGATGTTTCAATCAATGATATCCACGGAACAGTAATCGGTGGTCACGGAGATACAACCATGATTCCATTGAAGCGTTTGGCAACTTATAACGGTGTACCCGTTAGCCAATTCTTAGATGCTGAAACTTTAGACAAAGTAGCAGCTGACACGATGGTGGGTGGTGCAACTTTAACAGGCTTATTAGGTACTTCTGCTTGGTATGCTCCAGGTGCTGCAGGTGCTGCTTTAGTTGAGGCAATCGTTCGCGACGAGAAAAAAATCATGTCTTGCTGCGTATCGCTTGACGGTGAATACGGTCAATCTGATATCTGCTTAGGCGTTCCTGTCGTTTTGGGCAAGAATGGTTGGGAGAAAATCGTTGATTACAAATTAACAGAAGACGAGCAAGCTGCTTTCAACAAATCTGCAGATGCTGTTCGTAACATGAATTCCGTATTAGCGACTTTGTCTATCTAATATCGAATTATAATGCATGAAAAAGCCACCCATCAGCCGATGGGTGGCTTTTATTATTTCGATCGAATGGCCGTTACCGGATCCATCTTCGCGGCAACCCAGGCGGGAATGATTCCCGACAACACCCCAATAAAACTCGATATAAACAGTCCTTTAAAAACATTGGATGCTGATAAAGTCAAAGGCAAAGCATCTTGTGGAATTAAAGTTATGAGTACGACTAAACCTATCCCAACAACACCTCCGATTAAACTCAAGAACACCGCCTCGAACAAGAACTGATACAAAATCACATAATTCTTAGCACCCAAGGACTTCTGAATTCCAATGATATTGGTTCGCTCCTTCACGGACACAAACATAATGTTGGCGATTCCAAAGCCACCGACCAACAAAGAGAACCCGGCAATAAGTGCTCCCGCAATATTTAATGCCGCAAAAATTCCATCAAAAAAGGCTTGTAATCCATCTAAGCGATTGACAGAAAAATTATCCTCTTGTTTCGGCTTAATGGATCGTAAACTACGCATCATACCCGTAATCTCACCCTCGAGAGCAGCTTGACCTTCGTCCGACTTAAATGCTTTTACCGCGATATCGGGTGCGGGCTTGTCTTTTTGGAATACGGCCGCAAAAGTTGTGTATGGAATAATCACCTTTTCATCCGGTGTTCCCCCAAAATTCAACATATCCTCCCCTTTTTTCTCGATTACACCAATCACTAGAAACTTAATCCCATTTACCTTAATGATCTCTCCTACTGCGGAACGTCCTTCCACCAAGGTCTCCGCCACGCGTGCTCCAATAATGCAAACAAATAAACCATTATCAGATTCTATTGGAAGAAAATAACGCCCATCTTGAATGGGGGTGCTCGTGATTTGATTATACTCATACGAAGCCCCCGTCATATTGGCATCAATACTGTTACTTCCCCGGGAAACATTCGCTGTCCGGCCGCCATCCATGATCGCGATAGCTTCCGCGTTTTCTAAATGATCTTTCAAATATTTAAATTCCGTGTATTTCATCTCCGGCCGATTCAAATATTTCCACCATGGATAATTATTTTGCATCAACCATGGCCATTTTCCTACATACAAAACGCCAGAACCCGCAAAGGAATCTATCTCTTTCCGAATCTTATTATTCAAAGAATCTACCGCCGTAAATACCGCAACTATCGCAAATATACCAACACTGACGCCCAAAAGCGATAATGTCGTACGCATCACATTCGACCGTAATGCCTGATAGGCAAACAAAAAACTCTCGTAAACTTGACGTAAAAAGAACATAGATTTCAGTTTGAATTCAAATTTACAATTAATAACGAAAGGAATTCGCTCATTCGGATGAATTGCAGATCAGAAACTTTAAATGGTTATATGTTGGTAAGATTGGATTTCGTAATTTTAAAATTCAATACGTAGATACATGCATTGGAGTAAGCGGGACATCGAGCAATTAAGCATTCATTTTGAAGGAGAACTCTTTATCAATGACTCGCAAACTAGTCGGATGACCAAACGATTATACGCGACAGACGCCTCCGTCTATGAAGTAAAACCAATAGCCGTTGCTATTCCTTCCAATTCCAAAGACATTAAGCGGCTCATACAATTTGCGGCGAATCACAAATCAAATATCATCCCACGCGGGGCTGGCACTTCCCTTGCAGGACAAGTTGTAGGCAATGGTATTGTTATGGAAATATCGGCCAAAATGGCTAAAATTATCCAATTGAATAAAAAAGAACAGAGTGTTTGGGTGGAACCAGGCATCATACGTGACGATTTAAATAAACATTTAGCTCCGGCGGAATTATTCTTTGGCCCTGAAACGTCTACGGCAAATCGCGCGTTAATTGGAGGAATGATCGGTAACAATTCCTCCGGATTACATTCCATTGTTTGGGGATCAACTCGTGATCATTTAATAGAAACCCGAGCTTGGTTATCAGATGGAACCGAAATTCATACAGAACCGCTTAGTTTAGAAGCGTTTTATAAAAAAACGACACTTACCAACTTAGAAGGCACGATTTACCGAGAGCTACACAGAATCCTCAATAATCCCGAGATTCAATCCTTAATTAGAAATTCATTTCCCAAGCCCGAAATCAAACGGAGAAACACAGGATATGCACTCGACGCACTTATTGAGATGCAACCCTTTAACCCTGAAGGTAAACCGTTTAATCTTTCCGCGCTTTTAGCTGGATCAGAAGGTACATTAGCGGTTGTTCATGCAGCCAAACTTAACCTTCTGAATAAACCCGAGCCGTTTGTTGGCCTACTTTGTTTACACTGCAATAGCTTACAGGATTCGCTAAACGCGAATATTTTAGCATTACAATCCAATCCAACGGCATCCGAATTAGTGGATGATTTTATCCTGTCATTTACGGAGAATCACCCCAATTTCAAAGATGATCGTAGCTTTATTGAAGGAAAACCTGCCGCCATATTGATGGTTGAATTTCGAGCAAATAGTCAAGATGAATTAGATAAGAAAATCACATCTTGTATTACATCAATTCAAGCAGCTAAACTAGCTTATGCCTTCCCGATCTTATATGGTGATGAAATCAGCAAAGGATGGGATATCCGAAAAGCAGGTTTAGGACTTATTCGTAACCAAATCGGGCTTGAACAACCCGTAAATCTCATTGAAGATTGTGCCGTTGCACCGAGCGACCTACCTGCGTATGTCGCAGACATTCAAGCTTTATTGGCGAAACATGAAGTTCAGGCTGCCTATTATGCCCATGCCGGAGCAGGTGAATTACACATTGAACCCTTTTTAGATATTCATAGCCCGGAAGGGAAAACCTTGTTTCGGAAACTGCTGACAGAAACTGTCGAAATTCTAAAAAAATACAAAGGTTCACTCAGTGGAGAACATGGTGATGGCCGACTAAGAGGTGAATTCATCCCGCAAATTATGGGCGATGAGATCTACCAATTGTTCGTTGAAATCAAACAATTGTTTGATCCACAAAACATTCTAAATCCAGGCAAAATTGTTCATTCTCCTCCGATGGATGAAGCTTTTCGTCAAAAGAAAAATCAGGAGGCCACAAACTATTATTTCCATTATCCAGAAACAGAAAGTCCCTTAGGCCTCGCTGGAAAATGCTCGGGTTCAGGGGATTGCAAAAAAACAGCATTGACCGGCGGAACCATGTGTCCCAGTTTCATGGCTAGCCAAAAAGAAAAAGATAGTACGCGGGGAAGAGCAAACATATTACGCCAACTCATCACAGAAAGCGGTTCTGAGGCATATTCCAATCCAGAATTACTTGAAGTATTAGACCTATGCCTTTCCTGCAAAGGTTGTCAAACTGAATGTCCATCCGGTGTAGATATGGCCAAATTAAAGGCTGAAACACTCCAACAACATTATGACAATCAAGGGATTCCTTGGAGAACGAAAATGGTCGGCCATTTTCCAATTCTCCAAAAAATCGCTAGTTACTTTGCACCCCTCTATAACTTAGCGATCAACTTTCCAGGGAGCTCTATCCTATTAAAAAGTGCGATGGGATTCTCTTGGAACCGAAGCCTTCCTGAAGTACATTTCACGAGTTTAGTGTCATGGCATAAACATTATAGCAAACGGATTAACCAAGACCAATTCGAAAAAGGATATGTGTATTTGTTTGCAGATGAATTCACCAATTACAATGAGGTTGAATTAGGCAAAAAGACTGTATTACTTTTAAATGAATTAGGTTACGGTGTTAAAATTCCTAATCAAATCATTTCCGGAAGAACCTATATTTCCAAGGGAATGCTTGCCTTTGCCAAAAAATTAGCCAATACCAATGTCCAAGCATTAACAGCTATTGTGTCGGCGGAACACCCCTTCATCGGAATCGAACCAAGCGCCATTTTGAGCTTTCGAGATGAAATTCCAAATTTGGTCAATGAAGAACTGCGCGAAAAAGCATTGAAATTAAAAGCTAATTGCCTTTTAGTCGACGAGTTTCTGTTACAAGAAATCAAATCTAAACGCATAACATCGAATCAATTCACGGATAAACAGGAAAAAATCGTATTACACGGGCATTGCCACCAGAAATCCATTGCAGGAATTAGTAGTACCCGACAAGTTTTGAACTTTCCGGCCAACTATGAGGTCGAACTGTTACCCACGGGATGCTGTGGCATGGCGGGCTCGTTTGGCTATGAGAAAAAGCATTATAAATTATCCCAACAAATTGCCAAATTAGTCCTATACCCTCGCCTATTGGAGGCTAAAAGTAAAACGATTATCGCCATGAACGGGACATCTTGTCGGCACCAAATCAAAGATGGCATCGACAAAGAAGGTTTCCACACGGCGGAAATTATGTACCAAGCACTTGCTCAAAAGACCCTAAAACCATGATCCAATACAACATTTCCATATTTGTTGAGAACAAAATCGAAGACCAAGCCATCAAAGCCCTAACAAAACATATCGTTCCGGAATTAAATGCTTGGGATTTTATTGAACAAGCATATGTTTTTGAAATCAGTTCCCATCAGGAGCCTGATTCGAAAGGCTTTTCAGTACAATGCTTGATTTCTCAATCCGAAGAAGCCAGAAAAGAAGCCATTGAAAGTTTAATTTCCAATTTCTTTTTAGCGGAATTCCCGAACCAATTTGTCTATTTCCCTAGCCAATTAAAGCGACTTTAAGCCCAGCGAATGGGTTCCATTCCTTGAGAAACCAAGAATTCGTTCGTTTGAGAAAAGGGTTTTGAGCCAAACCATCCGCCGCGATTAGCTGATAAAGGCGATGGATGCGCGGACTTGATAACACAATGCCTACGCTCATCAATCAAAGACGTAAATCCTTGAGCATGATTACCCCAAAATATAAAGACAATTGGACTATCTTTCCTATTGAGCACTGAAAGGACTGCTTTTGCGAAAATAGGCCACCCCATTGCTACATGTGATCCTGCCTCCCCTGCCCTTACAGTTAATGAGGTATTTAAAAGTAATACACCTTGTCGAGCCCAATCACTCAAATCACCAGAAGAACGCATCAGACCTAAATCTTGAAACAATTCCTTAAAAATGTTCTTTAATGAAGGTGGAAGTGAAACACCCGGCGGTACCGAAAAACTTAAGCCATGTGCCTGACCTGGCCCATGATAGGGATCTTGACCCAAAATAACCACCCGTGTTTTTTGGTATGAACATAGATTAAACGCCTCGAATAAGTGAGATGCACTGGGGTAAACAATTTCATTTTGATAGGCATCCAGGACTTTCACCGAAAGCTTTTCAAAATTTTCGGATTGAAATGTAGATTTCAAGACCGATTTCCAATCATTCTGCAGTAAATCCTGTAATTTTAACTCTACATTTGCCATAGCATCAAACACATGTCTCCCTTAAATACACATGAAATTTCCATCGAGGTCATTGTAACCCACATCCCTGATATGGAAATCCAAAAACCGTATCAATACTTCTTTAGCTACCAAATTACAATCTTAAATCGGTCCACACAACCCGTACAGCTCGTAAGTCGCTATTGGCTCATCATGGATGGAGGTTTACATGAGGAAACAGTGAAAGGATTAGGCGTAGTAGGCCAACAACCCATCTTGGAACCAAATACTTCATTTACATATACTTCGGGCTGTCCGCTGATGTCAGAATTTGGTAAAATGAGCGGATACTATACTTTTCTAAATTTAAATTCACAGGAAACATTTCAGGTTGAAATCCCTGCCTTTTCACTCACAACAATATTTGCACAAAACTAATGTTCCAACGATTCGCATTTAATTGGAAAGCACAAACCGCACATGGATTACATTCTCCATTTGTTTTTGACCTATACACGCAGGTGATTGATCCAGTATACCAACAAAATCCTAGCGATATTCAAGAAGCAATGATTCATGGCATCGGTAAACATTTAAAAATAGCCGCAGGTAAAATTCAGGTTATTGATTTTAAGATATTACGAGATCAGGATATCCCTAGCATAGAGGCATTCATGCAGGAAAAAGACCATTTACTTTTTTGTTTAAACATTAGATATTCGGATGAATCTTTGCAAAAATGGTCATTGATAGCAGCAATGCCACAAGCAATCCACAGCATTGAATTGTTTGAAATGGGGATTATTTCCTTAAATACCATCGCGCCCAAACAGCATTTCTTTCTCAAGAAGTCATAAAAAAAGGGAGACACCTTTCGGATATCTCCCTCAAAAAAAATAAATACAATTAAACTGGTTTAGCTACTTCAACTAAAACACGCTTGCCTTTGATGGCAGCTCCAGCCATTTTATCCAATACAACTTTGGCATATTCTTTCGGCACATCAACGTATGTATGCTTGTTTTCAATCTGAATTTGACCTAACACATTACCCGGAATTCCCGTCTCACCTGCAAAAGCACCTACGATATTGGATGGAGAAATTTTCTCATTAAATCCGATGTTAACAAACATACGAACCATGTTTTCATCACTGCGATAAGGCTTTCCTTCACGATCCATACGCGGTCCACGAGGACCCCGATCACGGTCACGATCTCCACCTCTTTCGAAACGACCACCACGATCTCGTGAATCACGGTCAAAGCGACCGCCACCGCGACGCTCCCCACCGCGTGAATCACGATCACGGTATCCACCGCCACGCTCTTCCCGACCGTACTTACGCGATTGACGCTCAAACTCGCCTTCTAGATTTTCATCTCCAAACTCATTCTTTTGAATACCCATGTTCATTTTAACTAAGGCAGCAACAATTTGCTC
>DKIP01000096.1:0-506 GCA_002454335.1 Cytophagaceae bacterium UBA6715
TTCTTTTTTCGTTTTGGCGAAAAGCGGATCTGCCGGATTCATTCGCCAAGTTGTATCAATCCCTATAAATACGCCGGAAACTTCTCCCGTAAAATTTGCTCCCATAATCACGGCCTTACTAATCTTTTCAGGATGTATCAACGCAAGCTCCAAGGCAATGTCACCGCCATCACTCCAGCCAACAAACTTAGCCTTCTTAATCTGAAGTTTATCCATGAATCCATTGACATCCAAGGCCATTTGTGCATAGGTCAATACCTTTTCATCACTATCTGTTGTTCTTCCTTGCGATCGAGAATCAACGGCAATCACTTGATATTTTTTAGCAAAGGCCTCGATCATGCCTCCCATCATTTCGGATGATCCATAGCCTCCATGTAGTAGAATGAGTGGCTCGCCTTTTCCATATATTTCGTAGTACATCGAAATATCGCCAACTTGAACGCGCTTCCCAACTTTCGTATTGGAGCCATAAGGGATTTGAGAAAATACGGTTTGGGATAGCA
>DKIP01000096.1:605-3064 GCA_002454335.1 Cytophagaceae bacterium UBA6715
TTACTAAGGCAAATCCGAATTATTCATTTCGCGATGAACTTTCCATTTCCCGTCTTCTTTTTTCCAAACGATCAAATATTTTCCGTTGCCAAAACTCTCTCCACTTTTTGTTTTAAATACAAACACCCCTTCCTCCGTCAGGTAATTTTCATCTCCCCAAACTTCCATGGTTGTGATTTTAAGTCCCCCGACGTTCGTATTTCGGATAAATGCACCCCAGGCTTTGATTAAATTTTCCTTCCCTTTTATCGGTTTCTGATGGTCCGCCATCAAATAGCCATCCGTAGAATAAATGGACGCAATGCCCACAGAATCTCCATTTGCCATGAAATTTTCTGCTTCACGATTTGCTGCTTCAATTTCACTTTTTGCCTTTGCTAAATCGAAGCTTGATTTTGTTTCGGATTGACAAGAAAACAAGCTAGCGGCAATGGCTACTGAAAATAATAGTTTCTTCATTTCAATAAAATTTAAGATTAGTTCTTTTTATATAAATACCACATACAGCTGCTCAACATCGCCGGCATCACAGACCCATGCGTTTCATCTGCAAATTCGACAAATTTGGTCTCGATGTTTTTGTAATGGCTTTTGAGTTGATTGTCAAAATAGCGTAAATCTTCGATCGCATCTTTGGGCTCTAAGCTACCAAAGGATAAAAACACTTTTGCACTATATTCTTTATGCGTCGCTGCATAATTTTTTTCTTTCGAACGAATTTCATTATTTAAATGAAGGCGTTGCGAAGAGCTATTAATCCCATAACGATTAAACAATTCTGGCGCTTTGAACATGAGGTCGGCAACAAGATAACCCCCTAAAGAATGTCCTGATATGCCTCGATTCCCATTAAAGCCATATTTGTTTTCGATTAATGGAAAGATTTGTTTGGTCAGCGTCTGTAGAAATAAATCGCCTTTCCCTGAAACAGTACTTCCCTCTGGCAAGTGAAAAACCTTGGCGTAGGTGACATCATTCAAGGTATCTTTTGAAAACGTGTAATCAGGCCAACGGTTGATCAACCATTCGGAGGTTGTCTTTTCAGGACCCGAAATCGTTACAACAATTACTTCTTCAATCAAATTTTCAAACTGAAGCGTGCGATGCGCTCCGTGAGCGATGGCTGCCGCATAATACCCATCTAAAATATAATACACCGGATACTTTTTGCTCGCATCATACCTTACAGGCAAAGAGACCTCCACGGTATACTTCGTCTGATTGTAGTTAGAGGTCAATTCATACTTCGCCGTTAGGTCTTTCGTCAACGGAAATTGCGCATAAAGCGTTTGGGATAGAAATAATATCCCGAGGAGTAATAGGTTCTTCATGGTAAATAAATTTATAGGTTAATTTTTATGGGAATAAAGTACGCGCATGGTCCGACTGATCATCGCTGGTATCACAGAAACATGAGACTCGTCGTTAAATAAAGTCATGCTTGATTGGATTCCTGGATACTTTACAATTAAAGCTTCAAATTCCCGTAATGTTGCTTTATCTTTTTCCCCTTCAAACTGACCGATAGATAAAAATACTTTGGCGGGTAATTGATCATGTTGCTTCCGAAAATTACTTTCTACGGAAAATATATCATTCGACCACATTTGAAATGAGGGACTATTGATACCAAATTTGGAAAATATCCCGTCATTTTTGAATAGGGTATGGGCGACAAATAAACCACTTAACGAATGGCCCGACAAAGCTCTTTCCTGCGTTGTGCTAAATTTGCTATCGATTAATGGGATTAATTCTTGGGTTAACACTTGATAAAATTGCTCGCCGCCACCTGAAACTAGGCCGGGCGACTGGATGTTCCAAAGAGCTGAAAATTGCTTGTCGGTAGCCGGTAAAGCCGTAAAAGTATAATCCGTCCAGCGGTTGACCAACCACGCATAATCATTTGTCTCATTACCAGCTATCCCCACCAAAATAAACTCCTTCACCTCGCCACCCATGTTTAATAATTTCATGGTTTGAAAGGCTAAGGGAAAGGCATAATAAGCATCCAATAGGTAAAATACGGGGTACTTTTTGGCGGGATTATACTGAGCAGGAAGACCTATAGAAATCTTATACGTACGATCATTCAACTGGGAATGTAATGAGATGGATTCACTGGGGGGATTGGGAACAGTATTCCATTGCCCCTTGCCCAAGCTAACACAAGAAAAAAACAGAATAATAGAGAAGAGGTGTTTCATTTAGTTCTTTTTATATAAATACCACATACATTTATTCAACATGAGCGGGATAACTGATGCATGAGTTTCATCAGCAAATTCAACAAACTTAGTCTGGATATTTTTGTAATGACTAGTTAATTGACCATCAAAATATCGAATATCTTCAATCATTTCTTTGGGTTCTAAGCTACCAAATGAAAAATAGACTTTCGCAGGATAATCTTTGTGTGATTCTGCAAATGATTTTTCAATATTTCTGATCTCATTGGA
>DKIP01000074.1:0-15355 GCA_002454335.1 Cytophagaceae bacterium UBA6715
CGACGTAAGATTTTACGGCTTTTTGTGTTGGGTAAAGGATGTCTGAAGTACCTAAAGTCGTAGCAGTAGATTTGTTACTTACATCTTCTTTTCCTGCAACGGTTGTTTGCAAAGCTACACCTTGTGTGGCAGAATCGACGTAATCTTTTACGGCTTTGACACTTGGATATTTAGTGTCTGAAGTCGCATCTGTTGAAACGTTAATCGACTTATTACTCAAGTTTTCTTTATTGGCCAATCCAGGTACGGTCGGAGTTGCAGCAGTTCCACCTAAATCTCCTGCTAATTGAATTTTACCTGCAGCTAAGGTTGTTGCATCTGGCACACCAGACCCCACAGCTTGATAGATTGAATTGTCAACATATGATTTGGTTGCTCGCTGGCTAGGATATAGGTCATTCGATGGATTTGCCCCGCCAAGGTTGACGTCTACCGACTTGTTACCTAACGATTCATAGGTTCCTCCTAAATTATTTACACTATTTTGTGTATTGTTCGTTTGAACGGTCAGGTTACTAATTTGCCCTTGGACTTGATTTTGGTTATTTTGGATTTGATTTTGCTGGTCAACTAATTTTTGATTTTGGTCTTCCACAGAACTTTTAAGTTGAGAAATGGATTTAGATTGACTAGTTAATTGCTCATCAACAGTTGAAATGCGTTGGTTAACTAATAAAAATTGACCCTGGGCATTCGCTTGGACTTCTTGAATTTTATTTTGTAATGGATTTAAGTCCTTTGGAATTAGGTAGCCTACATCATTCGTAAATTCAGATAATTGGGTAGGTGCACCCGCAACATTTCTATACTCAACAGATTCAGCATACAAAGCATATGCTGTATGACTTAAAGTTTGCATGCTTACTTGTGAAAAGGTTTTAGCCTGGTCAAAACTGACACTTACAGCAAGTTTTTTCACGTTGGAATCCCAAATTATATTTTGAAAACTTGAATATTTATTTGTTACTGAACTATTCGTTACAATTCCTTGACTGGTTCCTTGTCCAATTGTAAGGTTCACTAGACCAAATTCGTCGGTGTTTGTGGCTTGAATTTCGGAGTAATCCAATTCTCCTCGGCTATTTATGAGGTCGAATTTTAACCACACCCTACTATTAATCAAGGGCTGGCCGGTTATTTTTTGTCCAGGAATGTCTAGAGTCTTAGGATCCTGAATAACAGCTTGAAAGTTTAGTCCTTTGGTTTGCCCTAAAACAACGGAGCTAATTAAATTGATAAGTAACAGGATAAGAATTTTTTTCATTCGATAGCTTAATTGGATTGACTTGGTTTTAGCGGAATAAATAATAATATTGGACCATTATATTTTTGAATCTCGAGTCCAATATTACGAAGTCTAGTATCGCCAAACGGGTTGAACAAGTCATAGAAATATTTTTTTGAACACATTTTTTATCAATCATCACATTGAATACACGTCGAAAATTCCTATTAAAAACCTCGTTTTTGGGCTTTAGCTCCAGATTACTGTCATATAGATTTAAATCTAACCGAGTGGATTCTGACCGCGCCTATTGGGTAAATCTACTCGACAAAATTGCCGCCCCCATTTTGAAAAATATGTCTAAGGGGGAGCTGCGCAAAAAAATGATCATTGCTTACAGCCCTACCTGGGATCATCGCGCCTCAGATGTGGCTTACATGGAGGCTTTTGGCCGATTATTGATTGGGATCGGACCTTTTTTAGCTTTGCCGGACGATGTTAGTTCGGCCACGGCCCGCGAAGAAACGAATATTCGCAAGCGCATGAAGGAACAAACCTTAGCGTCTCTCAAGCATGCCGCGGATCCCTTAAGCCCTGATTATTTGTATTGGGGTTCGCCTACTTCCAAACAACCCCTCGTTGATGCTGCCTTTATCGCACAAGCTTTTCTGATAGCTCCGGAGGCCTTGTGGGAACCGCTGTCTGCGGAGACGAAAATGAATTACATTCGAGAGTTTACGACAATCCGACAAATCACGCCGCCTAATAATAATTGGGTGCTGTTTGCCGCCACGATTGAGAGTTTTTTGCTGTATATCGGGAAGCCTTTTGATGCCGTGCGCATCGATCAGGCAATTGCCAAAATCCAATCTTGGTACGTTGGAGATGGCTGGTACAAGGATGGCGAGAAATTTCATTTTGATCATTACAATGGCTTCGTGATTCATCCCATGTTGATCGATGTCATGCGGGTTAATTTGGCCAAAGGGCGTTTATCACAAGCCGATTTTGATTTAGCTTACAAGCGGATGCGACGCTATGCGAGTTTTCAGGAACGCTACATTTCCCCAGAAGGAACATTTTTGGTTGTTGGCCGCTCGTCTACCTATCGTGTGGGACTTTTCCAACCGCTCGCAAAACTTGCTTTAGAGAATTCCTTGCCGGAAGGGGTGAGTTTAGCTCAAGTTCGCTCGGCTTTAACGGCGGTGTTTAGACGCGTTTTTGTGTCGTCGACTTTTGATCGCGATGGCTGGTTGACCTTGGGTTTAGTGGGATCGAATCAAGCGAATCTTGCAGATTCTTATTCTAATACGGGCAGTATGTATTTGACTTCTGCGGCTTTTTTGCCATTGGGATTACCCGCTAATCATGCATTTTGGTCGGATCCTGATGCGGATTGGACACAGAAAAAGGCGTGGACAGGACAGGTATTTCCGAAGGATTATGCGGTCGACTATTAAGCTTCCCCCCCTTACCTTTGGCAAACCTGGGAGGATTGCCAAAGGTAGTGCTCCGGGAATAATAATCATTCAAATAAACTGATAAAATATCGTGCTTCCAGAACTTATTGCCTTATATGATCGAGATTTAAAGGCCCTTCGAAAAGAGATTGAATCTTATCGTGATGAAGCACGTATTTGGCAATTATCAGACGGCATCAATAATCCGGGAGGCAATGTATTCTTGCACCTGATGGGGAATCTCAATACGTTTTTTGGTGCTGTCTATGCGAACACGGGTTATGTCCGCGACCGACCGCTAGAGTTCTCCGCGCGTGATATTCCTAGAACGACTTTATTGAAGATGCTGGATGAAATCCATCCCGTCGTGCTTCAGGTGTTACGGGATTTTCCTGTGGAGAAATTAGGAGATATTTACCCGATTCGAATCTTTGATGAAGACAAAACTAATGCTTATATTTTTATCCATTTGGAGACTCATTTAGCCTATCATTTAGGCCAAATAAATTACCATCGTAGGATCTTGGATGCCTAAGGCTCCGCGCCGTACCTTTGGCAAACCTTGGAGGATTGCCAAAGGTAACGTTTCACGAATAAAAATGATTTTAAAAAACTGATAAACACATGAAAAAATTCTTTAAAATTCTCGGCTGGACCTTTCTCAGCATTATCCTCATGCTTTCTGTTGCCTTGGGAACCTTTATGTACAAAGTGAAGTACGGCTTCCCGGTCAGCTATGAAACTGAAAAACCCGCGATTCAATTTCCTGGAAATCAGCCCGCTATTTTGGTCTTCACCAAAACCACCGGCTTCCGTCACGCAGAATCCATCGATGCTTCTATTCCTCTCTTGAAAGAGCTAGGCAAAACACACAATTATTTTATCTACGAAACAGCCGATGGCGGGGTCTTTAATCCAGAACAATTGAAACAATTCCGTTTGGTGATTTTTGATAATTCTACGGGACGCGTGTTGAATGACGACCAACAAACCGCGCTGGAAAAATATGTAGAAGAAGGGGGGGCGCTGATGGGTATTCACGGAGCAGGCGATGATTCACACCGCTGGGAATGGTATGAAAATAACCTTTTAGGGGCTAAGTTCTCGCATCACCCTTTGAATCCACAGTTCCAACAAGCCGACGTGCGCATGTCGGGAAATGTCGATTCCTTGTTTTCGAAAAACCTCGTGAAGCAATGGAGCAATACCGACGAATGGTATGTGTTTTTTAATCAACCCAAAGATGTGACAGTGCTATATTCCATCAATGGTGACAAGATTATTCCGAATGGAAATATTCTTTGGACGACTGATAAGAACTTTGGTATGGGGGCGAATCACCCCGTGGCTTGGTACCGAGAAGTAGGTAAAGGAAAAACTTTCTACACATCCATGGGACATTCCGCAGCCGTTTGGAAGAATCCAGATTATTTTAAACTTATTGAGCAAGGCATCGCCTGGAGCATCCAAAAAAACTAGTCCAAATAAGGCAATAACTCCGCGCGCAATAATCCACTTCCTCCTCCATAATGTTGGATGATCGGTTGGCTTACTTGCGCGCGGATCAATGCCTCGTCAGTTTCTGAAACGCTCGAACTTAATAGAAGCAAATCAAAACTGCCGACTAACAGTTCTTCGACTGTCGGAAATGACACCGCTTCCGCTGCATCATACTGATTAATCAATCGGACCAATATGGCGACGATATCTGCATTTCCCCCGAAGACTGCGACTGTTTTCATATCGATTAAAATTGCATGGGAACTTCCAACAACAAAATTTCTGCGTCGGTAGTCAAGGCTTTGATTTCAAACGATTCAGCCCCGCGAATACCTAATCCATCGCGCGGCGATAAAGTTTGGCCATCGATTTCAAAACTTCCTGAGAGTATAAAGGCATAGACCCCGTTCCCTGCTTTTTTGATTGCATAGTTTGTTTCAATATTTTGGTCAAATTTACCCATGTGAAACCAAGCATCTTGGTGTATCCAAACGCCCGCATCCTCCGCATTCGGCGATAAAATTTGTTGCAATCGGTTGTGGCGGTCGGCAACATTCAGCGTAATCTGATCATAGCGTGGGGTCACATTTTTCTTGTTTGGGAATACCCAAATCTGTAAAAATTTAACCGTTGCGTCTTTGCTGTGATTGTATTCGCTGTGGTAAATTCCTGTCCCAGCGCTCATTACTTGGATATCCCCGTGACGAATCACCGCCTTATTTCCCATGCTGTCTTGATGTTCCAAATCACCTTCCAAAGGAATACTGATAATCTCCATGTTGTCATGGGGATGCTGACCAAAACCCATGCCGCCCGAAACCGTATCGTCGTTTAAGACTCGCAATGCCCCGAAATGAATTCGAGCGGGATTATGGTAGTTGGCAAAACTAAACGTGTGATAACTTTGAAGCCAGCCATGATTCGCGGCTCCGCGGGAATCAGCTGCATGTAACTCATATGTTTTCATCATTGACGGATTAATTTTCGTAAAGCTAGTATTTATTTAAATTGGTTGCGGTTAAATTGTGGAATTTAGGCGTAGTTTTGGAGGAAACTTATTTTAACAAATGAACAACAATTCTGAAAACGCTTTTTTAGCGGGTCCGCGTTCCCGATGGCAAGAATTTTTATTCTCTTTGGAAGTTTTATTTCAATTTATCAAAGGATTTCGAAACCTACATTTTGTAGGTCCCTGCATCACGATTTTTGGATCAGCCCGTTTTTCCAAAGATGACGTGTACTACCAAACAACCGAAACTCTGGCAACTAGTTTAGGTCAAATGGGCTTCGCCATTATGACAGGAGGAGGACCGGGGATCATGGAGGCCGCCAACAAAGGGGCCAAAAATGCAGGGGCCTTGTCGCTAGGCTGTAACATTGAACTTCCCTTCGAACAACATCCTAATCCTTATTTAGACCGCATGGTCAATATTCGTTATTTCTTTGTCCGCAAGGAATTATTACGCAAATACTCATCGGGCTTTGTCATCATGCCGGGCGGACTAGGAACTTTGGATGAGTTTTTTGAAGTGATTACCTTAATCCAAACAGGTAAGATGAAAAACTTCCCGGTCGTCGTCATGGGGCTGGAATACCACGAACAATTGATGCGATATTTTGAGTCCTTGATTAAAGAAGCGACGGTCGGTTCGAATGATTTCCAACATATTTTATTCACGGATGATATTGCTGAGGCGGCCGAACATATTCGAAATTTTACAGAAATGTCTCCAGAAAAACATGCGCATTCAAATGCCCCATTATGGATCCTCGGGGAAAGAAAAATAAATCGAAAAAAATGAAACTAAGCCTGATTTTTGTTTGCCTTTTTTCCGTGAGTAGCTTGGCACAGTCGGTTCAAGTGAAGACACAAAAAGGTATTGTGGAGGGGGAAAAATTCGGAACGATCCATCGCTTTTTGGGAATTCCATTTGCGCAGCCCCCGGTGGGTGATTTGCGCTGGAAAGCTCCACAGGATTTAAGGCCTTGGCAAGGAGTAAAATCCACGAAAGCATATGGTCCAAGTCCCATGCAGGCGGAGCCCAAACCCTTCATGGTCTGGTCGGAGGAATATTTAATTCCCAAGGAACCTATTAGCGAAGATTGCTTGTATTTGAACGTTTGGAATGACTCCAAAGTTAAGGGTCTCAAGCCCGTTTTGGTTTATATTTATGGCGGAGGTTTTCGTAGCGGAGGCGCTGCTTGTCCCATTTATGATGGTGCAGCGACTGCCGCGAAGGGGGTGGTTTTTGTAAGCATTAATTACCGAGTGGGAACTTTTGGTTTCCTAGCGCATCCGGAACTTAGCAAGGAATCATCCGCTGGCGTATCAGGAAATTACGGTCTTTTAGATATGATTGCGGCGCTGAAATGGATCCAAGCGAACATCGCCGCTTTTGGCGGTAATCCGAATCAAGTGACGATTGCGGGACAATCAGCTGGAGCATTTGCCGTGAACTATTTATGTGCTTCTCCTTTGGCCAAAGGACTTTTCAAACGGGCCATTGCCGAGAGTGGAAGCGCCATGCTTTCAAGCCCTTTGCGCCCTGCGATGAATCAAGCCGCTGCGGAGGCAACAGGCCTAGCATTTGCAACGAAATTAGGAGCAGAAAATCTCCAAGCCTTGCGAGCTAAATCGGCCAACGAAATATTAGCCACCCCAGGAGGTTTATCGTCGCCTTATTTGGACGGCTATGTAGAGCCCTTGAATATGGTTCAGGCATACGAGGGCCATCAAGCGAATGATGTCGATTTGCTTATCGGCTGGAATTCGGAGGATGTCGTAAGTAATCGCTGGTTACCGGCACAGGAATACCTACAAAATGTGGCAAAAAAATATGGGGCTAAGTCGGCTGAACTTTTAAGCTATTATCCTGCGTCAAATGACGCAGAGGCTGCAATCTCGCAACGAAATTTGAGTCGAGATGAGACCTTCGGTGCAGGGGTATTTTTCTGGTCCAAAACACAATTGAAACATGGGAAATCTCCCGTTTACCTCTATAATTTCAATCGGCAAATTCCGGGCGATACGCCCGAAACCCAAAATGGTGCATTCCATACAGGCGAGGTTCCTTATGCCTATGATAACTTAGCGAAAGTGCGGAGGCCCTATCAAGCGATTGATCGCCAACTCGCTAGCTACATGTCGAATTATTGGGTCAATTTTGCTAAAACGGGTAATCCAAATGGCAAAGGTTTACCAGTTTGGCCACGTTTTCAAGCGGAAAATACTTTGTTGCAATTGGATGTGGAAACAAAGGCTACCACATTGAAAAATGCCAGAGCGCTTGAATTAATTGCTCAATAGATTTACTTTTTCAGCAAATCGCGAATCTCTTTGAGCAGTTCAACTTGGGGGTCTTTTTTCTTTTCCTCTTTTGGTACATCAACTAAATTAACTTTGTTGATGGCCTTGATGATCGCGAAAAGCACGAGTGAAATTAAGACAAATTGAATGATGGCCGCGAGTGATTTACCATATTTTACGGCGCCCCAGGACAGTTTGTCGATGTCGGCAACGCCCGCAGCCTCAATAGCAGGCGTTAAGATTAGTGGAGTAATGATATCGGAAACAAGGGAATTAATGATGCTGGAAAATGCAGCTCCTATAACCACGGCGACTGACAATTCTATGACATTTCCTTTAATGGCGAAGGCCTTAAACTCTTTTATCCAATTCATGCGAGAAATCATTTATCACTCAAAGATAATCGCTTATTTTGCACAAAAATACACATCATGAAAAACTATTTAGTCGCATTTTTACTCCTTTCATTTGCGAGCATGGCTCAAAAGCCTTTTGGAAAAATTAATCCAAGTCTACCGATCGATACTTTATCCGCATCTTGCGGCTCTTGTAATTTCAAGATGGCGAAAAAAGGATGTTTTTTAGCTGTCAAAAAAAATGACATTGCCTATGAGGTGAAGGGAACTGGCTTAGATGATCATGGAGATGCCCATGCTGCAGATGGTTTTTGCATGGCTGTCCGAAAAGCGCGCGTTCAAGGTAAGGTAGAAAATGGTTTTTTTGTTGCAACATATTTCGAATTATTGAAATAAAAAACGCCACATGAATATCAGGTGACGTTTCAGAATTATACTTCATCAACAAACTAAATAACATCTTCTAAAGGCTTTGAAAGCATTATTTTACTCAAGTATTTTAGTACATTTGAAAGTTCATCCTAGTTAAAAAATTTATGAAAAAGATTTTCGTATTGGCTGCTTCGGCTGCCTTGTTCTCATTTGCTGCGGATAAATTCATCACGATGCGCATACCAGAATCCACGGTGAATTACCATTGGAATAACTTGAATAACATCAAAGCGATTGCGGATCAAAGTAATTTGCCTCATGCACAGGTGAAATTCATCATCGCGTCGATCGATAGTCTTCAAAAAGACATGGCGAAAAATGCCCGTTTGGATAGTATGGTAGTAGCGCCTGCGGCAGTTCAAAAGAAAAAGTAATCAATTTGCCTTATTGGGGAACCAGCAAGGCTTACATGTTAGGGTACGAAGGTCAATTCATATACATAGGCGGGTTGAGATTGACTATGGAATGTAGGAATCTGAATCCCCGCAGATAGCACCCAATGGTTACTGACATAGTAGGCCCCTCCAATTACCATTTCCCCCAAGCTGTGTTTCCCGCTGATAAAATCAGCTTGAAATAACAAGCGTTCCGACCAAATATTTTGCTCTACTCCCAGTTGGATACCCAGCGATTTCAGTGCACCTTCCTCCATAAAATTGCGTGATTCAGGTCCGAAATAATTATCGGAAGTATAGTACAAACCGCTTACCCATTTGGTATGCGTATGTTCGTTGACATATACCCCATTTCCATAGAGATAAGTACCTCCTTGTCCTACTTGCGTAAATCCTGCCTGGGCGCCTAGTCCAATTTTGAAATCTTCATGTAATTGAAAACTTTTCTGCGCGTTGAAGGTGAAAAAGGGATTATAGGGCTGCTCGGCGTGATTGGCGATAAATTTTTGTTGGTAGTCATAATTAATGCCTAGTACATTAAACCCAATTTCTGAGTTGTGACCAATTCCATAACAAAAAGTTGTACCTGACTGAATGCCGTTAGATATAAAGTTTAATTGTTGTTGGAAAAACACGTTGTTATGCGGTGTAATATCCGAACTTGGAACGTTGAAGAAGTTCTGCTGACCTGATGCGGTCAAGGCAAGGAGTAAGCAAAATCCAATTCCTTTGATGGTGCTATTCATTTATTTAGTGGTTTTATTTCGAGACAAAGTTATCAAGCTTTTTCTGTTTTAGTCAAAATTTGTCTATTTATCATCGCCATGGGAGATTGAGTCGAGACATTACGCCGATGAACATATATTTGAGTAGCTTGCCTGTCTAAATAAAACCCTATGCGTCAATTGTTTGTTTTTGTTGCCCTTGTGTTGATTGGATGTACTCAAAAAGATGGTGGGGGCAAAAGCCTAGACCCTATGACAAATGCCAAATTAAGTTTTGGCACAAGCATTGATTTCAATTCGCCTGATAATTATGCGAATCAACTGAAACCCAGTTACATAACAAAGGATAATATCGGCGGAAACGGTATTATCGACAAACAAGCTACACTTGGTCGGATCCTGTTTTATGATAAAAATTTAAGTATTGATAATAGCATTGCGTGTGGATCGTGTCATAAACAAACATTTGCTTTTGGGGATACCGCGATTCAAAGTGTGGGAGTATCCAATGGAAAAACGATACGACATTCGATGCGCTTAATCAATGCACGCTTTGCGAATGAAAGTAAATTTTTCTGGAATGAGCGAGCGAGTAGCCTAGATGTTCAAACGACAATGCCCATCCAAGACCATTTAGAAATGGGCTTTAGCGGACAATCAGGACGGGGGAATATGGCTACTTTATTAGTGAAATTACAAGCCATTCCATATTATCCTGAATTGTTTATCTGGGCCTATGGTGATAATCAGGTTACGGAAAGTCGTATGCAGCGTGCATTGGCACAATTTATCCGAAGTATTCAATCGTTTGATTCCAAATACGATGTGGGGAGAGCCATCACGGGGAATGACCAGGCACCTTTTCCCAATTTTACCGCCATGGAAAACCAAGGGAAAGCCTTGTTTCTAACTCCGCCTGTTTTTAATGTGAATGGCGATCGTGTGTCAGGTGGCTTTGGATGCCAAGGTTGTCATCAAGCGCCCGAATTTGATATTGACCCAAATAGCCGGAACAATGGAATAATTGGTGTGATTGGTAGCTCGGATCTCGACGTAGGTGTAACACGGGCACCATCCCTAAGGGATATTGTCAATGAGCAAGGGAATTTGAATGGGCCACTGATGCACACGGGGGCAGTTCGTGGACTAATTAATATGTTGGGGCATTACAATGACATCAATGCACCTGCCCGAAATACAAATTTAGACCCACGGTTGAAACCCAATAATATAGGCCAAAAGCTACTGATGACCCCTAATGAAATGACAGCTGTGGTTCAATTTTTACGAACACTTTCGGGAAAGAATATCTATGTAGATAAAAAGTGGTCGGACCCTTTTGTGAAATAAGGGGCTTAGCTTTTGCTCAGCAGATGGAACCCACTTAGCATTTCAGAGGCTAATTTTTCTACATTGAAAATTTGGGCATTCCGAGCAGAAAATGTTTCAATGGCGGTTTTCTTTGCAGGTAAATCAAGCAAAAATTGTTGAACCTTCGCGATGTTCACAAGGCTTGTAATATCTGAAAGGACTAAGCCATTTTTACCATCAATCACCAAATCATTAGCGCAACCACAAGCCTCGGTACAAATCACCGGCTTGTGTAATTCCTGCGCCTCATTGGCCACCATCCCCCAAGTTTCAGCGGTTGAAACAAGCATCAACGCCGTGGCATGTTGGTATAGATTTGCCAAATTCGACCATGCAACTGTACCCAATAAATGGACATTACCCAGTTCCTCCACTTGTTTTTGATTGACTAAATCCCTGTATTGGGGCCCATTCCCAGCGACGAGCAAGTCGATGGGTACATGCTTCATGAGCTGCAACAAAGCAGGTAGATTTTTTTCGGGTGATAGTCGGCCCACAAAAAGCAAATAAGGTTTTGGATGCGGTTTTACCGAATCCTCCGATAAGGTGTTCAGAAATGCCGTTTTATCGAAAGCATTTAAAAAGCTCAGGATTTTACGTTTGCTTACTCCGGCTTGAAATAGGAATTTATTCGTGTTGAGACCATAGGAAAAAAAGCCATCGCACAGGTTAATTAAGATGCTCTTATAGCGGGTTTTTAGTGCATGAAGCAGCGAATTTCCGCGCGCCGACAAATTTTCAATGGACTCGACAGTCATGATTGTTCGGATACCGAGGATTTTAGCGAGGAGTAAAATGGGCAAGGTTCCGGGTTCGCTGTAACCTGTTAAATTGATGACATCAGGTTTAAATTCGCGGATGTTGTGAATCCAATCCCACATCGTTTTCCAGGGAGATACTTCCTGTAATGGAATTCGGTTTAGCAATTTGACAGGAAACTGATATGCATAGCTTGTGACATCAAAATCCACTAAATCTTCCCGACCCTTTTCTGTAATAGCGGTTTGCACGACCAATACTTCATCATCAGGGGAACAGGTCTGAGCGATTTTTTCGAAAACCACCGACTTGTATTGTGACCACAATAAATTATGTAAGATTAATATCCGCATGCTGGCAAGAGTCGTTTGCAAAGCTACGGGCTTTTTGGCTAAATTCGTACAAAATCAAAAAATCATGGCGACATGTCCTTTGCATGCAGATGTTCAATCGCAAGCCTGGTATCAGGAACAGATTCGTAAATGTGATCCTGCGATATTGGCACTCGGCTTGAGTCAGCCGGCTCTTCGCGCGCTGATCAATTTATCAATCTATACGGTGGATGCGTTGAAAGCTGTGGATGAAAAATCTTTACGAAATGGCCACGGCATAGGCCCAAATGCACTAAAAAAATTGGAAACACTCCGCTAATCTTGTATTATTGTATCAAACTGTGACAATATAAACCTATTACACATGAAAAAAATGTTATTATCAGTAGGCTTTGGCCTATTGTGTTCCTGGGCGTCTGCTCAATCCATTAACTTATTTCCTGTTCAAACAACCATACAACATGGCGTGATCGAAGGGAATTATGATACGAAAACAGGTGTTCAAAAATATTTTGGGATACCTTTTGCTAAACCACCTGTGGGGGAATTGCGCTGGAAAGCTCCTCAGCCTTTGGCACCTTGGAAAGGCGTGAAAGAAACGAAGAAATTTGGTCCACGTCCCATGCAGGGCATCGTTTTCGGAGATATGATGTCGCGTTCAGAAGGTTTGAGCGAAGATTGTTTGTATCTGAATGTGTGGACGCCGGCAAAGCGAAATACCAAGAATCTCCCTGTATTAGTTTATTTCTACGGTGGGGGTAACGTCGCTGGTGATGGTTCTGAGCCTCGTTACGACGGAGAAAGCATGTCGAAAAAAGGTGTCGTGGTTGTGACTTGCAACTACCGCTTGAATATTTTTGGCAACTTGGCGCATTCTGAATTGAGCACTGAAACGTCATACAAAGGTTCTGGAAACTATGGATATTATGACCAATTAGCGGCTTTGCAATGGGTTCAAAAGAACATTGCGGCTTTTGGTGGGGATCCTAGCCACGTAACGATTGCAGGTGAATCAGCAGGTTCGATTGCTGTGAGTTATCAAATGTCTTCACCACTTTCCAAGGGGTTGATTCATGCAGCGATTGGTGAAAGTGGTGGCGGAATTAACCCTACCATGGCACCTGTTTCATTAGCAGATGCGGAGAAAAATGGAGCGGAATTCTTGCAAAAAGCCGGCGTGAAATCGATTAAGGAATTGCGTTCCATGTCGACGAAAGATATTTTCGAACTTTACCAAGATTCTAAGCGTTTCGGTTTCCCTGTGGTTGTTGATGGAAACTTCTTGCCAAAGAAATTACCTGAAATTTTTGCTGCAAAAGAGCAACATCAAATTCCATTATTGTTGGGCTGGAACTCCGCAGAAATCCCGGGTGGTGCTTTCATGCAAGGCAAACCTTACACGGTTGAAAATTACATCGAGCGTGTGAAAAAGGAATACCCGAATGATGTGGATAAAGTCTTAAGTCTTTACCCGGCTCATTCTGAAAAAGAAGTAGAGTTGTCGGCGACAGCCTTAGCCGCAGACCGTTTTATTTCCTATTCAACATGGAAGTGGTTTGATCTGCATCGGAATAACAGTAGCCAACCGGTTTATCGTTATTTGTATAGCAAATTGCGTCCTCCTTTGGTTGACCAAAATACCGTTTCTGCATTAGCAGGGGGTACTGTTAGACGTGAAGGGCCTGCACAAACACCTCCGCCAGCGGTAGGTGCGCCGCACGCATGTGAGATTGAATATGCGATGGGGAATTTACATTTGGTGAAAGAATATGCTTGGACAGCTGACGATTTCAAAGTGTCGGATACCATGTTAAATTACTTCACCAATTTCGTTAAAACCTATAATCCGAATGGAGACAAATTGCCTGAGTGGCCTGCTGCCAAAGCGGGTGATTCAACTCCTCCTGTGATGATTATCGATACGAATTCCCGAGCGGAGAAGGCGCAAAACGATGCGCGTTATCTGTTCCTCGATAAGGAATACATGAAATAAGAAGCTGGGGCGAATCGAAAGGTTCGCCCTATTTTTTTAAGGTGATTAAAGCCTTGACGATTTTGCGCGCCGGGTCGTGGATGCTCGGGAATTCGCTCCCGACCGCCGACCAATCAAAGCGGTGACTGATAAACCATTCCGAACGAATTTTACCCTGTCGGAATAAATCCATTACGTATTCAAAGTCCTCGATGGTGGCGTTCCGACTGCTCATGAGCATCGCTTCGCGTTTATGAAATTCCGGATGTGAAAAATGGATCGCCTGCTTTTGTAAACCGATCAAAATGTATTGTCCCCCGTGGGCTAATCGAGCGAATCCTGATTCAATCGCTGCTAAGTTTCCTGTTGCATCGATGACCTTCGCATAGCTAGTTTGGGTCGATGCCGGTATTCCTAGTTGTTCGGCACAAAATTGCAATCGGTCCGCATTGAGTTCCGAAACTTCAACCTTCGCCCCTTTCAATTTTGCTATCAAAATTGTGAATAAGCCGATTGGTCCTGCACCCATCACGAGCACCTGATCTCCAGCTTGAATCTGCCCACGACGAAGTCCATGCGCGGCAATTGCGAAGGGTTCCACGAGCGCTAATTCTTCTAATGAAAGTCCTTTCGCAGCGAGTATATATCGGTCTTCGACAAGAATAAATTCACGCATTCCGCCATCTGCATGCACACCAAAAACCTGAATGTTTTCGCAGCAATTGGGTTTGCCTTGCTTACAAGCTTCGCAACTTTGACAATTAAAATAGGGGATGAGGGTGACAAATTCGCCAATAGCAAATTGGTCGGATTCCACCACTTCCAATCCTAATTCATGTCCCAGTATTCTGGGGTATAGGAAAAAAGGCTGATTACCGGCAAATGCATGAATGTCCGTTCCGCAAATTCCGATTGCCCTCACCTTTAAAAGGGAATATCCAGATTTGGCTTGAGGCATGTCCGCCTCTTGTAAGTCCATTTGTCCGGGAGTTGTACAGGTCCATTGTTGCATCAGCTGAATTTTGTTTTCAAATTAACAATTTTCCCTAAATTAGTTGGCATAAATCTAAACCTCATGAAAATCAAGCGATTAATCTGGGCGCTCTGCCTAACATCTGCCTCTTTGTTTGCGCAAAAAACCTATCAGCCCAACTGGGAGTCGATCGATAGTCGGCCCGTACCCGCTTGGTTCGAAGATGCCAAATTTGGAATATTTATTCACTGGGGTTTATATTCGGTACCGGCTTACAGCCCAACGGCCCGAGATAAAGTTGGCGTATATGATCGCTATGCCGAATGGTATTGGCGTCGTTGGCAAGAGCCCAACAAAACGCAATCGTTTTTCACAGAATTCCACAACAAGGCTTTTGGGCCGAATGTAAAATACCAGGACTTCACCCAATACTTTAAGGCGGAGATGTTTCAACCGGATGAGTGGGCAAAATTGTTCGAAAATGCAGGTGCTAAATACGTGGTCTTGACTTCCAAACACCACGAAGGGTTTACGCTATGGCCATCCAA
>DKIP01000074.1:15514-19274 GCA_002454335.1 Cytophagaceae bacterium UBA6715
GAGTACATCGACCAGCACATGTTCCCGCAGATGAAGGACTTGGTGAATACCTACCATCCGGATTTGGTTTGGACGGATGGCGAGTGGGATTATACGTCGGATAAATTACGGAGTACGGAATTTTTGTCTTGGTTGTACAACGAATCCCCGGTGAAAAACTCGGTGGTTGTCAATGACCGATGGGGAAAGGAAACGCGTTCCAAACATGGCGGATTTTACACGACAGAATATGATTTAGTACACAATGGCGATGCCAATGGCTTGGATTTTGCGCGACCTTGGGAAGAGTGTCGGGGTATTGCAGGCTCATTTGGGTATAACCGCAATGAGAACTTGGAGGACTATTCGACCTCGGAACAATTGGTACATATGTTGATCAATAAAGTAGCCCGAGGTGGAAACTTATTATTAAACATTGGACCCACGGCTGATGGAAGGATTCCGGTGATCATGCAACAACGCTTAACGGATATTGGTTCTTGGCTGAAGGTCAATGGTGAGGGAATTTATGGCACGCGTAAATGGGTAAATGCACCTAAAATCTCGCCGAGTACCAAGCAATATTTTACCCAAAAAGGTAATGATTTGTACTTGATAACGACTGAATTTCCTACGACTCCTTTGCAGGTTAGCGGGATCAAAAAACCGACATCCGTGAATTTGTTGGGTTCTCATGTTGTAATCAAATCTAGCTTTAAAAATGGCACGTTTAGCATTGTGCCTCCAGCGATTACGCCAGGAAATAGCCCGTGTCAATATGCCTGGGTGTTTAAGATTTCAGGAGGTATTTAGTTGTAGAGCCGCGAAGCCCCTTTGGCAATCCTTCCAGGTTTGCCAAAGTTTGAGGCGCATTTTCGCGCCGATTACTTTGTAGGATTTGTTTGAGGGCATTCGTAACCCATCGGTATAAATAGACGCGAGGTATCGCGTCTATACTTGCATAACTGACTTACATCATTTTTGCCCTCCTTGCGTCCTTTTACCTTTGCAGCCTATGCAACAGGTATCGTTCGACTTATTACAAAAATACAATGTTCCCATCCCAAGGTATACGTCCTACCCGACGGTTCCGTATTGGGATGAAACGATCGATGTTCCTACTTGGAAATCCTTATTTGCCCAACGATTTGAGGAAAGCGGAGAGATAAGCCTGTACCTACATCTTCCTTTTTGTGAAAGTTTATGCACCTTCTGCGGGTGTAATAAGCGCATCACGACGAATCATTCGGTCGAGGAAACGTATATGCTAGCCTTGTTGAAGGAATGGGAAATCTACCGAAGTATGATGCCTCATAAACCTGTCATTCGTGAATTACATCTGGGTGGTGGTACGCCTACGTTTTTCTCGCCTGAAAATTTAAAACATTTGATTGAATGTATTTTGGGAGATGCCATCGTTCCGGAAAATCATGAGTTTGGATTTGAAGGCCATCCGAATAACACCACCCGCGAACATTTACAAACCTTATTTGATCTCGGATTTAATCGGGTGAGTTTTGGTATGCAGGACAGTAATCCGGAAGTCCAAAAAGTCATTAATCGAATTCAACCCCATGCGCATGTTGTCCAGGTGGTTCAATGGGCGCGTGAGATTGGTTATGAATCCGTGAATTTAGATTTGGTCTATGGCTTGCCCTTGCAAACCTTGCCGCGTTTGGAAAAAACGATTCAAGATGCCTTGGAAATCAAGCCCGATCGTATTGCTTTCTATTCCTATGCACATGTGCCTTGGACGAGTAAGGCCCAGCGGCTCTTTGATGAAAATGATTTGCCGTCGGCGGATGAGAAAATGCAGCTCTATCAAGTGGGGAAAAAGCGATTCATGGAGGCGGGTTATACGGATATCGGGATGGATCATTTTGCCTTGCCCGGCGACTTGATGGTTCAAGCACATGAAGCAGGAAATTTGCATCGCAATTTCATGGGCTATACGGTCCAACAAACTGGTATGTTGTTAGGTTTAGGCGTCTCAAGTATCAGCGATATCTATTATGGATTTGCCCAAAATAAAAAGACGATTCAGGAATATTACGAACAAATTAATCAGGGGGAATTACCCGTATTTAAGGGCTATTTCTTGGATGAAGTCGATCAAAAAATGCGGCAATATATTCTCGATGTGGCTTGTCGGGGAAAGACTCATTTTGCCAAAGCAGATTTAGCATTACTCCGCCAATATACGTTTCGTGAACTTGATGAATTGGCCTTGGATGAGCTTGTGACTTGGGGGGAGCATGGCTTGATCGTCACGGAATTAGGAAAACATTTTATTCGAAATATCTGTAAGGCCTTTGACCTCAAATTACTCTCGGCCGAAGTTCAGAAAAAGACTTTCAGTCAGGCGGTGTAAATCGGTATGTTTTTCTAGTAAATTTTGTGCATTTTGCGCTTTACAAAGCGTAAGCCTCTAAACAAATTTACATGATACATACGATGCGTTGGTTCGGTCCAAACGATCCGGTTTCTTTGATGGATATCCGTCAAGCCGGTTGCACTGGAGTCGTTACCGCATTACACCAAATTCCCGTGGGGGAGGTTTGGCCGATAGAAGCTATCAAAGAACGCATTTCCATCATCGAAGCTGGGAATCAAGATTGGACGCCTTTGCATTGGTCGGTCGTGGAATCACTTCCGGTGCATGAAGGGATTAAGAAAGCCTTACCGTCACGTGCGCAGCTCATCGAAAATTACAAGACATCCTTACGAAACTTAGCGGCTTGCGGGATTAAAACCGTGTGCTATAATTTCATGCCCGTACTCGATTGGTCACGGACCAAATTGAACTTCGAGATGCCAGATGGCGCGCGCGCCTTACGTTTTGTTTGGACAGATTTTGCCGTATTCGATTTACATATATTGCAGCGTCCAGGGGCTATTGCGGATTACACGGAAGCTGTGCAAGCGGCGGCTGCTCAGCGTTTCGCGACAATGTCTTTCGAAGAAAAAGAGGAATTAAAAAACACCGCCCTATTAGGTCTTCCAGGTTCCGAGGAGGCTTTTCATCTAGAGAACTTCCAAAGTCTCTTAGATGAATACAAGGCTATTTCAGTGGATCAATTGCGGGAGAATTTGCACTATTTTGTACGCTCCATCGCGCCTTTGGCTCAAGATTTGGGAATTAATTTATGCATTCATCCGGATGACCCTCCTTTCCCTTTGCTGGGTCTACCTCGTGTAGTGAGTACGGAAGAAGATTTGGCAGCGCTTATGGACGCCTCCCCGGAACGTGCGAACGGTATTACTTTCTGCACGGGTTCATTAGGTGTTCGGGCTGATAATGATTTGCCCAAGATGATTCGTCGCTTCGCCGACCGCATTCATTTCTTGCATTTGCGTGCGACTTTCCGCGAGCAAAATGATCCCTTGATTTTCCACGAAGCACCGCATTTAACGGGGGATGTGGATATGTTCGAGGTGGTCAAAGCGGTCATGGAGGAAGAGAAAAGACGCGGAGGCGAACAGATTCCGATGCGTCCTGACCACGGACATCAAATGTTGGACGATTTAAGTAAGAAAACCTATCCAGGTTATTCGGCGATTGGCCGATTGCGGGGTTTGGCTGAAATACGCGGATTAGAATTAGCGATTCGCTCCTTTTTAGCCGTGTTTTTTGTCGTGTGTAGTTTTGCCTTGAAGGCGGATGATGGCTACCGCTTGTGGTTGAAATTTGACAAGGTAGCATCTGCGGCGCGCTATGCGCCGTATGCAAAATCGATTTCATCCGAGTTTGCTTCGACGCCCATTGTAGAGACGGCGAAGA
>DKIP01000102.1 GCA_002454335.1 Cytophagaceae bacterium UBA6715
AGTCCTTAACAGATGTCATTCAAACGAATACGTTATCTGTACTTAAGGAACTTCTAAGCAAAGATTTACAAGCTAATCCTAGCTTTAAAACATGGAATCCTGCGATTCAAGCAGCATTTTTCGAGAAAATGGTCTGGAACGAATTACACATTTACAATACCATCATCCAACAAATTTCGCAACAGGATGCGGATATTCATGTGGGTAATTCCTTAGCGATTCGTTACATCAATTGGACGATGGCCAAATTACATGGCACCGAGGTATTCTCGAATCGGGGAACCAGTGGCATCGACGGATGTTTGAGCACAGCGGTGGGGGCGAGTCAGTCGACCGACAAATTCACGGTAGCACTGTTAGGCGATGTCTCTTTCCAATACGACCGCAATGCGCTTTGGAACAATTATTTAGGCTCAAATTTGCGCATTATCGTCATGAACAATGCAGGCGGGGCAATTTTCCAGATTTTGGATGGGGCGAAAGACTTAGCAGAGCTGCGCGAATTCATGGTCACAAAGCAACATAATACCGCGGAAAACACAGCCAAAGATGCAGGACTTAACTACTATAAAGCACAGAATTTCAAGGAATTAAATTCAATTTTACCTGAATTTTGGGCACCGAGTGAAACCGGAAAAGTATTGGAAATTTTTACCAATTCCACCGAAAATACAGCGGCATTACAAGCCTACATGGCATTATTCAAGCATTGATTGTTGCTGAATGCGTTCCCAGTTTTTCACATAGAGGGGATTTTTTGGATCAATTGCCAAAGCCTGGCTTACATATTTTTTCGCTAAATCCCAGTGCATCCGCCGGATCTCCAAATAACCTAAGTTATTGTAAATCAAATCCTTAAACTTCCCCGAAGCCAAAGCCTTCTGAAACATTTTTTCCGCTAAATCCAATTGGTCTAATTCCTGATAAACGACTCCTTGATTGATCATGGTCTCCACCGAGTTCTTATCCAATGCCAAGGCACGATCGTAAGAAGCCAAGGACTCATTCCATAAACTTTTCTGCATTTGAATATTCCCTTGCAATGACCAGTTGGCCGATGAATCTGGAAAGTTCTTAACCAACACCGCTGCTGAGGCTAAAGCATCATCAATCCGATCCATCGATTGCAAGATTTCTGTTTTCTTAAACAGGGCGGGAGCGAAGGAGGCATCTTGCTCGACCGCTTTGCTAAAATCAGCTAAAGCTTCTTCATTTTTTTCAAGGGATTGATATACTAAGCCCCGATTATAATAGGCATCTGGGAATTGTTCTTGCTTCTGAATCGCTTCCGTATACCATTTTATACTTTCGTGATATTCCTTCTCCTTGTATTTCGTATTGCCACGCAAGAAAAAATCGGTTGCTTCTCGCTTGTCACTGTCGGTTTGACAAGCCGTAAAAAGAATCGACAATAGCAGGATGAAGTACCTCGTTTTCATTTTAATATTTATCTTTGTGGCTCAAATTTAATTAAAAAAAGATGGCATACGCAGAAATGTTGACCGACAAAGGGTTAATGAAAATCGAATTTTATACAGAGGATGCACCAATTCACGTGAAAAACTTCATTGATTTATCCGAGAAAGGATTTTATGATGGCGTAACTTTTCACCGTGTGATTGCTGATTTCGTTATTCAAGGGGGAGATCCAACAGGAACGGGAGCCGGTGGTCCAGGTTATACCATTCCATGTGAATTAACAGGAAACAATCAGTACCATGACCGTGGCGTTTTATCGATGGCACATCGCGGACCTAACACAGGAGGTTCTCAGTTCTTTATTTGTCACTCAAGAAACAATACGGCACACCTAGATCGCAAACATACGTGTTTCGGTAAAGTGGTAGAAGGATTGGACGTCATTGATCAAATCCGCGAAGGTGACGTGATTCAAAGCGTGAAAATCATCCACGACTAATGCATTTCATCAAAGAAATCCCGCATCCCAATATGCGCATCTCCCTTTTTGAATGGAATTCAAAATACATTCTGAAATTTGAGACGCCCCAACTCGAGCAAAGTTATAAATTCTCGGTTTTGGATGTAGGAGGCCAACAAGAAATAGAGGAGCTGGCAACCAGCTCCTCCTTTCAAACATTTGTGATAACGACCTTTCAGCAAATGTATGCTGAAATGGGTAAGCAAATTAATTAAAGACTCAACCACTTTTTACGTAAAGCCAATTGACTCGCTGTCGGATTTTCTACCGACTGAATGGAAAAAGCTTTCATAGGAGTGTGAACAAGTGTTACCTCAAAGTTGCGTTCCAAACCATCGCGTTTCACGCGGAAGCTTAGTACATCACCTACTTTTTTACCGGTCATTAATTTATCCAAACCAGCGAATTCCGCTTGGTTTACTTGGACGATTTCATCCCCAACATTCAAGCCAGCCAAAAAAGCGGGACTTCCTTTGTAAATGGAAGTTATACGACTAGATGTTGCAGTAAAACCGGCAAAAGGAATCGATTTACCCACATTTGCATCTGACCAAGTATATCCAAATTGATTAAAAATGGCCGCGTAATCCGGGGTTTTAACTCCATAAATGTAATCCTTGAAGAATCCAGCCGCTGAAGTTCCAGCCACCGTGCTGAATGCATTTTCTAATTCGGCATCCGTAAAACCACGGCCTTGTTTTAGGTAGTAATTCTTGTAAAGTAATTGGAAAACATCGTCTAAACATTTCGCACCATTTGTTTTTTGAATAATCCACATGTTTAAGATGCCCCCTAACAATGCACCTTTGTCATAATAAGACACGGTTGAATTGCGCGAGTTTTCATTGGGTCTGTAATATTTAATCCATGCATCCCAAGAAGCAGATGCCGCAGATTCGATTTGGGTACCCGGTGTATTTTCAACACTTGCAATATCTTTGGCCAAATCGCTTAAATAAGCATCAGGAGCAACCATTTTGGTACGAAGATTAATGACATCCGCATAATAACTTGTGATTCCTTCTGAAAACCAAAGGTTGTGCGTGTAGTTTTCATTCTCATAATCGAATGGCCCTAGGGCGATCGGGCGAATACGTTTCACGTTCCAAAGGTGAAAGTATTCATGTGCCAATAAATTTAGAACACCTTGATATCCCGCTGGACTTTCGTAAGCAGTCCGAGAAACCGAACAGGTCGTTGAATATAAATGCTCTAATCCACCCGTTCCACGCTGAATATTATGAATGATGAATACATAATGATCACATGGGTGCTGGCCCACTACCTGTTGGGCCGTCTCAGCCATCTTCGTCACATCAGCAATAAACTTCAATGAATCCAATTGGGCTTGACCAAAAAAGGCAATTTGGTGCGGAATATTATTCACTTTAAAATTCCAAACTTGTTGGTTCCCAATTTCAATTGGCGAATCGATCAGCTCGTCTAAATCCTTGGCGATGTAATTAAATCCACCTACATTTTTCAAGGCCGTGGATACTTTTTTGAAGTCTTTGTGGGGAACAATGCTTAATTCCTGTGGCAGTTTAGCCCATTTGGCAACATACAAAAGCACACTTGCCGGGTTGATGTAGCCATGCACATCATCAAGGAATGAGGTCCGAACGGATAATTCATAGGCATATACTTGGTAATGCACCTGAACCGTTTTGATTCCAGGTTGCAAAGCGATGCGCCACGTGTTTTTTGAAATTTTGGAAATGGGCAACATCGAATTTCCACTTTGCGCGGAAACTTGCTCGACATTTTTGGCAAATTCACGGATCAAATAGGAGCCAGGTGTCCAAGTTGCCATCTTCAATTCTATGAATCGACCAGTTTCTTTGCTAACATCCAAGGTTGTGGTAACATCGAAATAATGTGATTGAGGATTCGGCATTTGGATGAGGTGTTTAATCGGCGCCGCGCTCAAATTAAATCCAAGGTATAATAGGCCCAGAAGACCTAATCTCTTCAAATACATAGGTTTATCGTTTATTAGATGAAATTGAAAAACTAAAATTAAAAAAATACGCCATATCTTTTATCAATTGGACGTTTAATGCCCTAAAACCTAGAAAATATTTTCAGAAAGGCCAACAATATTTTGAAAGAAAAATCGTATTTTTGATTAATTGTGCATGCTGTAATCAAATTATAATGCGACTAAATAAAAAATCAACAAGCTGGATCATAGTTCTATTCATTTCTGGCATAAGCTTTTGTGCGCAAGCACAGCAAACTTTTATTTACAAGGATCAAACCTTGCACTTTCGCCAAGCGAAAGAATATTTCGATGCAAAAAATTATGTTGCAGCGCGTGAGGAATTCAATGCGTATCTAGGAAGTATCGAACCGATGAGCAATGAGCAGTCGGGGCAAAAAGTACTTGCCGAATACTACATGACTATGTGTTCATTGTACATGAGCCAGCCGGAAGCAGAAATTCTTGCGGAACGATTCGTCGCAAACAACCCAGAACATCCACAGGCAGTTAAATTATTGCGTGGAATTGGAACATTCTTTTATGATAATGGGGATTATGCCAAAGCGATTAAATACCTATCTCGTTCATCTGACACGAATTTAGAGGCTAAATACCGTTTGGGGGTAGCCTATTATGAGTTAAAAAATTATGTAGATGCATTGAACGTGTTTAATGACATCAAAACAGAGCAAGACGAGGAATATGCATTTTCAGCTGCCTATTATGCAGCCATCATTCAATTTAATGATAAGCGATATGCTGATGCCGCTCCTGACTTCATGAAAGCGGAAGGAAGTAGTAAATACCGTCGCGAAATCGCTAATTGGGTTGCCTTATGTTATTTCAATCAATCCAAATTTGCTGATTTATTGAATTATGCGGAGCCTATTTTGGCAAAAAAGAACTCAGGATATCGGGTTGATGAATTATCTCAATTAGTAGCTGATGTACAATTCAAATTAGACAAATTTGAAAAAGCAGCGAAAAGCTATGAGGTCTTAATTCGTGCAAGCAATGGTAAGATCAACCCGTTAGCGCAATATCGATTGGGATACTCGCTTTATCGTACGAAGAAATTCAACGAGTCCGCGAATCAATTAAAAGGATTATTAGCTGCCAAAGATAGTTTAAGTCAATATGCTGCGTTTACATTGGCATTAGCGCAATTAAATGCAGGAAATCTAGCTGCCACTTTAGATGCATTTGAGGTGGCTAAGAAATTACCATTTAATGCAGCAATTCAAGAAGAAGCAGCTTTTAACCATGCCAAAGTGCAATTGGACCTAGGGCATGCATCGGAAACGATTCAAGAAATCCAGGCTTTTAATGTACAATTTCCTAAGAGCAGATTTGCTGAGGAAGCGACAGAATTAGTAGCTGATGCCTTTTTAAACTCAAACAACTTAGAAGTTGCCCTGACTTATTTAAAGGGGATCACCAATCGGTCTGCACGTTTAAACGAAGCATACCAAACCTTGAGCTACAATCTGGGTGTACGAGCGTATAATGATGAGCGTTTTGATACAGCTATTGATTTATTTAATAAGTCGATCGAGACAGCGCAATCTGCCCGCTACACAGCGTTAGCTACCTTAGGAAAAGCGGAAGCATTAAGCCAATTGAAGAAATTTGAAGATGCAATTGAATTATATAGTCCACTATTGAGTGGAAAAGGGCAAACGGAAGATTTCATCCAACAAGTTCGCATTGGTTTGGCATTTGCTTATTTCAATACGAAGGAATTCAGCAAGGCAAACAATTTATTTAAAGCCTATGTAGACCGTTTAAAGGCTACGCCAAATGCGAAAAACAATCCGACGATCTTGATTCGTTTGGCAGATACCTATTTGATTTCACGTAAATACCAAGATGCCTTGACTTATTACAGTCAAGCGGCGGAATTAGCGAAATCAGAAAAAGATTATGCTTTATACCAAAAAGGAATGACCTTGAGTTATTTGAATCGCGATGCAGAAGCTCGCCAAGCATTCAAGCAAGTTCGAAGTAATTTCCCAGAATCGAAATATGCCGAGGATGCCTTGTATCAAGAGAACTTAATCTTATTTAACGGGCATAATTACAACGAGGCAATTGCAGGTTTTACAGATATCATTGAGTCCAAAACCAAGAGTGAATTTTTAGCATCAGCCATCTTAAAGCGTGCGCAAGCTTATACCAATACGGAACAATATGAGCAAGCCTTAGCTGATTACAAGCGTATCATCCATGAATTTTCGAGTGATAAAATTGCGAAAGATGCGTTAATTGGATTACAAGAAAACTTGATTAAAGTAGGCCGACCAGAGGAATTTGGTCAGGTTTTGGAAAACTACCAAAGTGCGACAAATGCTGTTGAGGATGCAGAATCGATGGATTTGAAATACAGTGCGGCAAAAGGTATTTATGATGGCAAGAAATTTGACAAAGCAATTCCCGCTTTGAAAGAGTTCATTGCTAAATACCCAACTGACGAGAATGTGGTAGAAGCATATTACCTAATCGCTGATGCAGCTGATCAGATTAAAGATTCTACGGAAGCGTTGTTAGCATACAAGAAGGTGATTGAGCAAAATGCTCACCCACAAGTAAATAAAGCAATTTTACGTGCAGCAGAGTTATCTAACAATGTAGGCAATACCCATGAGGCCGTTGCTTTCTACCGCTTGCATGCGAGCAAGAATCCGGAAGTTGAGAATCAATTGAATGCATACAATAATATTTTCAAATCTTTCTATGCTGCTAAACAATTAGATTCCATAACAAAAGTGTTCTCGGAAGTAGAACCTTTGAATCTATATAGCACGGAAGAAAAAGCGAAAATGAGTCGGGGAATTGCAGAAGCCTATTCAGATAGTGCTTCTGTTTCCTTACGCACAGAATGGTTAAACAAAACCATTGCATTAGATCCGAAAGGGGACATCGGTGCAGAAGCTCAATACCAATTGGCTCTTCAGTTAAGCAAAGAAGCTAAGTTCAAGGAATCGAATGAAATGATTAGCAATAAGTTTAAAAACGAATTTGCTGAAGCATCAGATGCAGTGATGGGAAGAGCGTATATTTTATTAGCGACCAACTTCGTATCCATGAAGAATCTTCCACAGGCGAAAGCCATCTTGAAATCAGTCATTGATAATTCAACCGACAATGAAGTAATAGAATTAGCTAAAACAACATTAAAAAGCTTACCCCTAAAATAATTGAATATGAAAATTCAAATGAAAACGAATCCATTGATCATTTGTAGTGTGCTCATACTGGGGGTATCCACTAGTTTATTTGCTCAAGACAAGAAAGAAGGCAATATTCAAAATGATGACATCATTTTGGAAAAAGAGCGTAAAATTGTTCTTCAACCGCAGATTTCGCGCAATTTCGAACCCTTAAATGAGATTGAAAACACGCAGAAAGGTCGGAAAATGAAATATGAATTTTTTGACCGGAAATGGGATGCAACAAGCAATACCTTATTAACGACTTCGATTATTGGTCCGCGTGAAGGGGATGAATTAGTATCTTCTTTTGGACCTAAATTTAAAAATTTAGTAAAAATCGGTGCGGGAAATTTTGGACACACCTTGTTGAACGGTCACTTCGGTTTTACACCCAAGGAAAATCAATTCCAAGGAGTTTACATCAATCACGATGCGAACCGCCGAGGCCCAGTAAGCATGGGTAATTCAAGTCGCAATGAGAATGAAGCCAAGGTGTATAGTAAAACCTTCACGGGAAACTATTTCTTAGATGGTCAAATTAGCTTTAAACGCACAGAGAATAATTATTATGGCCGACCAGAAGAAGCCTTTACTTCAGTGCCTTTTATTAAAGATTTGGAAATTGCCTACAATAAATTCAATTATTCAGGTAGTATTTCCAACTCAAAAAAAGATGTCAAATGGGATTACATCGCCACCTCTGGATTAACTTATTTAACAAATAATTACACAAGTAAAGAGTGGATTTGGGATAGTAAATTACAAGGTATTTTACGCGTAACGGATAATTTTTCGGCCTATTTAACGGGTGAAATGAACATGTCGGAAAATACCTTCGCTTTTGTCAATAATCGAAGAGAACTATATCGTGTTAAACCAACATTCCTGTATAAAAATAACCGCTTAGCTGTTACAGGGGGATTTAATATTGTGAATGAGAAAGATGC
>DKIP01000084.1 GCA_002454335.1 Cytophagaceae bacterium UBA6715
ACTCTTAACTCTCCTCAGGTATCACTCCATCATTATATCCCAATAGGTGATTGGTATTCAGCCAATTGGGGAATATCTGAAAGTGTTTTTCTTTAATGATTTCCATCACCATCTCCCGCAATTCAGCTAAATTGGAACGTTGTTCCGCTGAAATGAATACCGTTTTTGGTGTGTTTGTTTGCCAATGTGATTGTTTCAAGAAACGCGTCACACGTTCCATTTTGGTCAATTCAGGATTTCCATCCTCATCGACAGCTGCACCTTCAAAGAAAACATCTTCTACCTTGTAAAGATCTATCTTATTAAATACCAAAATCGTTGGCTTGTCACCTGCCCCCATTTCATTTAAGATACCTTGAACTACTTCAATTTGCTCTTCAAAATTAGGGTGTGAAATATCCACCACGTGCAATAGCACATCCGCTTCACGCACTTCATCCAAGGTCGATTTAAATGACTCAATCAAGAGGGTAGGGAGCTTGCGAATAAATCCTACCGTATCCGTTAATAAAAAAGGAATTCCATCCCAAACAACTTTACGTACAGTCGAATCAACCGTGGCGAATAACTTGTTTTCAGCAAACACATCCGCTTTCGCTAGTTTAGTCATGAGGGTTGATTTTCCCACATTGGTATATCCCACCAAGGAGACACGAACCATGCGATCCCGGTGTTTTCGTTGCGTATACGATTGCTTATCAATCGCTGCCAATTTATCCTTCAAAAAGGCGATGCGGTCATTGGCGATGCGTCGGTCGGTCTCCAATTCCTTTTCACCCGGACCACGCATACCCACACCACCGCGTTGCTTGGAAAGGTGGGACCACATACGGGTTAAACGTGGCAACATATATTGGTATTGAGCGAGCTCCACTTGTGTACGCGCCTGAACTGTCTGGGCTCGTTGGGCAAAGATGTTCAAGATAAGTAAGCTTCGATCTAATACTTTAATCTCTTTGCCTAATAAGGAAATCGTCAATTCAATATTACGTACTTGCGAGGGACTTAAATCATCATCAAAAATCATGATGTCCACGTCTTTGGCAATGACATAGGCGATGATGTCATCTAATTTCCCTTTACCCACATAAGTACGATTGTCCGGTTTGGCCAAGTTTTGAGTAAAGCTTGCCAAAGTCACCACCCCGGAGGTGGATGCTAAGAAGGCTAATTCTGCCAAATACTCCGCTGTTTGTGCCGCATTTTGTTTCTGCGTCGTTACCGCAACGAGTACCGCTGTTTCTTGTTCTTCTCCCGTACTAAATCCTAATTCTTCCTTCATAGCTGATGCTAAAAAAAGCCTTCCTGTTAAGAAAGGCTTTTCATGCAAATTTAGTTCATTTTATAAACTTTGAATCAATTTAAGATTCAAGGTTACATAATCTTCGTTCTTTCCTTCTTTGGCTAACGTGATTGATTTCTCAGCACTCGCTTTGGCTCCTGCTTTATCGCCCAACTTCGCCTGAATTTTTGCTTGTAAATGCAAGATCCAATAAGCAGATGGATTTGCCTCAACAGCTTTACCAACCCATTCCAAGGCTTTCTTTAGATCACGACCTGTCTCAAAATAATAAGAAGCAGATTCAAAATATGGTCTTGTGTCTGCTGCCATTGCTTTTTCAATGGATGCGGCAATTTTTGAATCAATTTCTGTTTCGATAGGTACTGAAACGGCCACCTTCTCCCAAGAAATCACCAAATCCATTTTATTAGCAATCACATTTGCAAACTGAATGGAAAATGATTCAACCGATTGAGCTAGGGTGGTTGTTGCCAACTTCACCTTCAAAACGTCCTCAGCTGGATTGTAATTAAATACGCCATTCGTTCCTTTGTTGAAGATGATTTCCCAAGAAAATTGTGAAGGAATCGTCATCAATTGGTAAGTACCCGCTTTCAATGGCTGACCTGCAATCTTAACATCTTCTCCGAACGTGATGATCGTAGGTGCATTCGCACCTGTACGCCATAATTTTCCGTAAGGCACTACATCGCCAAATATCTTACGACCTTTAATTACTGGACGGGAATATTTGACTTCAACCGAAGATAAAGAAAAGTCTTGCTTGATGCTTTGTCCAGGACTTGGCGCAGGTGTTTTGACACCTTGTGCTAAAATATTCGCCGAGATTAAGCAAAATAACAATAGCTTTTTCATTTTCATTACGCAGATAAAGCTTCAGCACCTCCTACGATCTCAAGGATTTCCTTCGTAATAGCTGCTTGGCGTGAACGGTTATACTCTAATTTCAATGCCTTAATTAATTCCCCAGCATTATCAGTTGCTTTATCCATCGCTGTCATACGAGCGCCATGTTCAGATGAATTGGACTCCAATAAAGCACGGAAAATAGATAATTTGATAGACTTAGGAATTAGTTCGGTAATGATTTGCTCTTCTGATGGTTCAAATATGTAGTCAACAGCACTAGCTTTTTCGCCAGATTCAGCAGCTACCAAAGGAAGTAATTGCTCCGTTTGAACAATCTGTGTCGCAACGTTCTTTGAGTAGTTGAAAATTACTTCCACCACATCAAATTTCTTCTCAATAAATGAATTTAAAACTACCTCACCAATTTCACGAACGTTGTTGAAATTTAAACGTGAGAAGATGTCTGCATGAGCCTCGTTCACGTTGTATCCCCGACGAGATAAATATTCAGCCCCCTTTTTACCTAATGATAAAATCTCCACTTGACCAGCTGCATGCAAGTCGGCATATTTCTCTTGTACCAAAGCCATCGTTGCTTTTCCTACGTTTGCATTGAATGCGCCGCAAAGTCCACGATCCGAAGTTACTACAATGATTAATGCACGTTTGATTTCACGCACCTCTGTAAATGGGTTTTCAGCTCCTGCTTCTGTTTGAGCAGAAACCGTGGCAATCATTTCCGCTAATTTCTTAGCGTAAGGGCGCATTTGGTGGATAGCATCCTGTGCGCGACGCAACTTAGCTGCCGAAACCATTTTCATGGCTTTGGTGATTTGTTGCGTCGAGTTAACGGATACAATTCTATTTCTTACTTCTTTTAAGGAAGCCATAGTATTCTAATTTTATGCTTTGTATTTAGCTGCTACTTCATTACCTACACGCTTCAAAGTTGCGGTTAAGTTATCGTCGTATTTACCTTGACCTAATGCCTCTAATGTAGCTTTTTCAGTCGCACGTAATACTTGAATGAAATCTTGTTCGAATTCACGAACTTTTTCTACTGGTACTGTATCTAAGTTACCTGTAGTTGCTAAATAAATCATCGCTACTTGCTCTTCGACACGTTGAGGTGCAAATTGTGGTTGCTTCAACATTTCTAAGTTACGACGACCACGATCAATCGTTAATTTCGTAGATGCATCTAAATCCGAACCAAACTTCGCGAAAGCTTCTAGCTCACGGAATTGTGCTTGATCCAACTTCAATGTACCTGCTACTTTCTTCATGGATTTGATCTGTGCGTTACCACCTACACGAGATACCGAAATACCTACGTTGATCGCTGGACGAATACCTGCGTTAAACAAGTTTGTTTCCAAGAAGATTTGACCGTCTGTGATCGAAATTACGTTGGTAGGGATATATGCCGAAACGTCACCCGCTTGTGTTTCAATGATTGGAAGGGCTGTTAAGCTACCACCTCCTTTTACGATGCCTTTGATTGACTCAGGCAAGTCGTTCATATTACGTGCGATTTCATCTGAATTGTTGATTTTCGCAGCACGCTCCAATAAACGAGAGTGTAGGTAGAAAACGTCACCTGGATACGCCTCACGTCCTGGTGGACGACGTAACAACAAGGAAACTTCACG
>DKIP01000110.1:0-15530 GCA_002454335.1 Cytophagaceae bacterium UBA6715
GCTGGTAATTCCCGGAAGAATACTAATCCCGTGTAGATGAATTGGCCTTTTCCATACCGACAAACCGCAATATTTCCCTTTTGCTCTGCTTCTCCCGGATCGGTAAAGGCTAAAGGAAATTGATAATGTGTGTCATTTGATTCGCCCAAGTAAATGCTTCGTTCCTGAATCCAATTATCGAAATCATCTTCTGTAATTTCATTGGGTGTATGAAATAGTGCATGATCAATCAAGAATTTTGGCGCAGCTTCTTCTTTGGTTATCCGATTCCGAGAAATGGTTAGCGGATAAGGCCCAACCGTTACTTTTAAAGGACCTGCAAAGCTTGCTGTATTATATTGAACAACATAATTTCCGCCTTGTTCCACATATTTCATCAATTCTCCATACGCATTTCCCATATAATCCAAGGTATTATGCGCCCGAACACCTGTCAACACGACATCGTATTTCGCCAAATTACTTGCTTTCAAATCGCCCTCTTGCAAGAAATCCACCTGATAGCCCATCTGCTCCAAACTCTCTGGTACCTTATCTCCTGCCCCTTTGATGTAACCAATCCGCTTCCCATTTTTCTTGAAATCGATATGCAACAGATTTACTGAAACAGGTGAAAAATAGCGTTGAACCGGAATATGTGGGTAATTGATACTTTCCATTTGCAACGAATCAATCCAATTTCCTTGTGTTGTTTCATAAGCCAAACGCAATTGCCAAGTCTCTTTTCCATCAAATTTCTGATCTTTTTCACGCAAGGTAAATGCCAAATTTTGACTGGTGCCTGCCTCAATTCCTTTGTCCAATGCCAAAGTTCCCAAGGTCTCCCCTACCTGATTTATAACGCGTACTCGACCTGCTTCTATTTTGCCAATGGCTTTAATCTGAACTTCCAATGATTTGCTTTCCCCTGAACCTTTCGGCAATAAAATATTAGGATGATTTATCTGGAAAACACTGCGAGGTGTAACGGTTATCGGTTGGTAATATTCCCCTTTAACCGGATCTACGACAAGTTCTTGTACCGGCCGATTAACCTGAATCTGCTCGCCTTCAATCGTAAATTGTGCTTGTACATATATTGCCGGATCGGGTGCAGCTTGCCCGATTTTTGATTGATCTTTGACTACAAAATGGCCAGTTTCTTTGGTATGCACTAGCCAATAAGGCTGCGTGATGGACTGTCGAACGATTTGGTTTGAAGACCAATTCATACGCGTATATGGAATGATATTTGCTTTGAATAAGGTATCTTTTTCTCCCACCGAAACGCGCAAGTTCCCCACGTGAATTGGGCTCCGAACAATGAATTCCATTTTGATACCTAAAGGATCACCTTGCGCTACTGTTCCCCGATTGGTATTGCCAGCAAAATGAATGCCAGCTGCTTGCACAATCCATTCATCTATTTGCTTAATCTTCTTCGATTGCAAATAGGAATCACCTAATTTGTTAATTGCCCGACGAACCTGAATCATGTCAGGGATACTCAAATAAGGTTTTTGGACATCAAAATTACGAATGACCAATGAAATCATGCGTTCTATCTCTGCTCCAGCTGCACTACTTTGCCAATGATTAGCAACCCCTTCATCGATGGATTTTTTGGGAGCAATTCCTGCCAAGGTTTGAAAATATTCAGTGGATTTTCCATGGTCTACAGCAAAACCGAAACCCTGAGACTTATGTTGGCTTCTACTTAAAGCCGCCAATTCACCCGTACTCTGGCCTATGCTCGGCAAGAAATTGCCAATTTGAACCTTCAACTGATCTTCTGTCACAGTTGAAGTCCCAGCAAATCGGAAGGTATTCCACAATAAGCGGGTGGCTTTCCAAGGTTTAATATCCCCCTTCAATTGCTCAGGGAAACGTTTCGGGTCAGCCGCAGCTGAATAGGCCTCAATCGCTAATGCCGCAGATGCCGAATGATGGCCATGTCCCGCACGTGAATCCGGTGGAAAACGCGTAAATATGATGTCGGGGCGTAATTTACGAATGACATATACCAAGTTAGAAAGGACTAATTCTTTGTTCCAAAAACTCAAAGCCTCGTCGGTCGACTTCGAAAAGCCAAAATCAAAAGCCTGTGAAAAGTATTGGTTGGCCCCATCGATTCGTCGGGCAGCCAACAATTCCTGCGTTCGGATTAGTCCTAAAGGGATTCCTTGCTCATCACCAATGAGGTTTTGGCCTCCATCACCGCGTGTGAAAGCGAAGTAATTTGTTTCCCAGTGTTGTTCTTGGGCGAACCAGGCCAACATATGTGTGCTTTCATCATCAGGATGTGCCGCCACATGGAGGACAGTGCCTGTTGATTCAATGCGTTTTAGGTTCTCCAATAATTGTAGTCCATTTTGAGCCCAAGTAATACTAGGGACTAATAAACTTGCGAGAATTAGTTTTTTCATGCGTTTAGTTCATTTCTAGACCAGGGTTGGCGATAGGTTCTTGCTAATAAGGCGGTAGCTTCTGGATCATTTAAAACCGTTTTTGTATTCGGATCATAGGAAAGCGGTCGGCCTAATTTCATTGATACATTGGCCAAAATGCAAGATGCTGTCGAGATATGTCCCTCCTGAATATCAGCAACAGGTTTCGTGCCTTTATCGATAGCCGCTAAGAAATCAAGCATGTGTAAGCGTGTAGCCGGAGCGGCATTGAGTTCGATGCGATCTTCCGTTAAATCTTCGGGATATTTTTCGCGTTCAAATAGGCAAGAACCGTGGATTTTTTGGCCTTTCGGATCTACGGGTGTAAAATCGTATTGCATGGTACTTAAACGCAAAGTCCCTTTTTCGCCATATATCGTTAAGCCCCAAGGGTATTCTGGATCTGGCGGAGTTCCCCAGGTACGGTGTTGCCAAACACAATTCAAGCCATCGTATTCAAAAACGGCTGTTTGTGTATCTGCGATGTTTGATTTGCCTTCTTTTTGGACGAAAATTCCTCCTTCGGAAGAGATGCGTTTGGGCCAACCTAAACCTAATAACCAACGCGCTGTGTCGAACATGTGGACACACATATCGCCCATGATTCCATTTCCATATTCATTGAACGTTCTCCACCAGCGCGTATGGGGTAAACCATCATAAGGGCGCATGGGTGCTGGACCGGTCCAAGTTTCATAATCGAAGAAGTCGGGAACCGCTTGTACAGGTGGATTGCCATTATTTCGCATATGATAATAACAATACATCTCTACATGGGCGATTTTGCCCAACATTCCAGCGTCTACAATCTTATTTTTCGCCTCAATGATGTGTGGCGTTGATTTTCGCTGAGTCCCCACCTGAACCGTTTTGCCGTATTTTCGAGCGGCAGCCACCATGGCTTCCCCTTCGAGTACATCGACGGAAATGGGTTTCTGAACATAAACATGTGCACCCGCTTTGACAGCGTCAATCATTTGCAAAGGATGCCAATGATCCGGACTTCCTATCAAGACAATATCCAAGGCGTTTTCTGCCAACAGTTTTTTGTAATCTCCGTATAAACGTGGTGTCCTACGGGATTTTTGTCTGGCAGCAACGAGCTTACCCGCTTCCGTCAACATTTGTCGGTCCGGATCACAGAGCGCCACAACTTCCACGGGAGCGACTTGCATCAGTCGGAACAAATCACTTTTTCCATACCAGCCTGCACCGATTAGGCCTACTTTTAAGGGTTTGGAGGGGTTTACTAAATCCAGGCCATAGGCTCCAAAAGAGGATAATGCCAAACTGGCGGATGCGCCTTTTAGGAAATGGCGGCGGTTAATGTTGAATGTTTTCATAGTTGACAGGTTTTATTTTATAGCCCTAGGCTTTAGCCTAGGGAATCCCCAGGTTAAAACCTGGGGTTAAAAGTGTTTTTATTATTGCTCTATTCCTTAGCCTAGGGAATCCTCCTAGGTTATTTTTTATTAGTTAAACCACAGGTTCAGCCTGTGGGAAAGACGCGAAGTATCGCGGCTCAACATAATTATCATTCCAACGTCCAACGTCTAAGGTCCAAAGTCAATTGCTTCACATTTAACACTTAACACTTAACTCTTAACTCTTAACTCTTAACTCTTAACTCTTAACTCTTAACTCTTAACTCTTACCTCTTACCTCAAAACCACGCTAGCCACTCCTTCTTTCGGAATCTCAATAGCCCATTGTTTTGAATGATATGAAATCGTCGTTTTAATCAAATCTTTCGTTTCATTCTGTAGCAGCACTGTCACTTGTTTGTCGGGCCGTAAGGCCGCAACGCCATTCAAGCCTTTAGGTAGTCCAGCCATTTCTATGCGCGTCGAACCCGTTGGGATGAATTTAGATGCTTGTGCTACAATGTAATACGCTTGATTTCGAATGAGTGTACCATCTGATTGAATGGTTATTGCCCCTTTGCATTCTATACAACCACCGGGCGTATGCGGTCCCCACTGCGGATCATTTGCCAAATTCCATTCCAATGCTGTTTTGGCATCGTTCAATAAGGAACCAATGATGACATTTTTGATATGCCAATTGAAATCCCCGGCAAATTCACCCTTTGCCCCTGTCCATTGTTCCGTGAAATATACTTCTTTGTCGGGATGCGCCTTTCGAACCACACTCAAAGCCGAAATATCCCCATTGTATAAATGAAAGGCTGATCCTGCCACATATTGGCGCGTCATGGGGTCATTTAAAATTTCAATCGGATATTCAGGTTTATCGCAATTATGGTCGTATGCCAAAATTTTGGTCTTCAATCCCGCCTTTTTAAATGCGGGTCCTAAATGATTTTTGATGAATTCATTTTGTTGGCCTGCAAGCATCAACAAACTCGGATTATTTCCGGGATGCAAAGGTTCGTTTTGGGGTGTCAAATAATCCATTTCCAAGCCGAGTGCTTTCATGGATTGCAGGTATTTGACAAGGTATTGGGCATAAACCCCATAATATTGAGGTAATAGCGAACCACCTTTGGATGCTTGATTATCTTTCATCCAAGCTGGAGGAGACCAAGGAGTCGCCATGAATTTAATGCTCGGATTGATTTGTTTAATCGCTTGCATTAAAGGGATTAAATCCTTTTCAGATGCTTTGAGGGAGAAATAAGCAAGATTTTCGTCCTTCTGACCCACAGGAACATCGTCATAGGAAAATACTTGGGCATCTAAATCGCTGGCCCCAACGGCAATGCGTAGAACGGAAATATGGATACTGTTTTTCCCTGTTCCAAAAAGTTCATTCAATAAGGCTTCTCGATGGGAAGGTGTTAATGACCAAATCAGTTGGGCGCTACCTCCAGTTAACGTATATCCAAATCCATCAATGGTTTGGAATTTTTTATTTGCATGGATTTGAATGCCTGAATTGCCTTGAGTAGATAATGGCAAAACTTGTTCTTTCAGCATTTGTTGGCTTTCAGCCTGTGAAATCCAAACTTGGCCAAAACCTGAAAAATAGCTAAGAACAAAGGCTAAGCTTGTGAGCCCAATAAAACGTTTCATGCAATAGGTTTAAATCGTCTTCAATATATTCAAAAAAAATCAAAACATAGCGTTTTAGCTTCAGACTTTGGTATGAGAACCAGTCGCTAGTTGTCAGTTAAGCCTTTTTATAGCCCCAGACTTTAGTCTGGGGATCCCTTGGTTAAAACCTAGGGTTATAAAATTTAGTTTTTAAAACGTTGAAGGGGTGTTACTATTTTCAATTTCCTAATAAAAAAAATACGCCTAAACTAGACGTATTTTTCCACATTCATTAAACTCAATTATTTAGAATCTATTTGATTTTTTTACGCGCAGCAGCTTTATGTTCAGATACGGCTCGGTGTGTATCTAGACCAACAATGTGAACAGCTCCTCCCTCACGCTCATAATCCTGTTTGAAATGTTCCAAGTTTTCCATCACCGAGTGATCTACCAAATGGGTTTTGGATAAGTCTATCGTTACTTGAAAACTTGGTGGAATGGCCTCCAATTTACGTTTAATACCTAGGAAATTGGTGAATACAGCCGCATCTGAAATCTCAACTAAATATGACTCATCTGTAAAGGATACCTCCGTTGGGGCTTTGAAGATGGCACTTAAGGGTTTACCATTAAATAAATTGACAACAATTTCTGTCAAAATACCCGCTCCAATTCCCACTAATAAATCGACACCTAAAGTAAATAAAATTGTGATGATGAAAATTAATAATTGTTCTTTCCCAATTTCTAAGGTATGAATGAATTCCTTCGGATGGGTTAATTTAATACCAACCGTAATTAGCATCGCAGCCAGAGCGGTGTTAGGAATTAACTCGATTAAATGAGAGGCTAATAAAACAAAAACCAAAATGAAAAATCCATGGAAGAAATTAGCCCATCGGGTTCTTGCACCATTCGCAATATTTGCAGATGACCTAGCTACCTCGGAAATCATGGGTAAACCACCCAAAAATGCGACCAATGTGTTTCCAATTCCTGTTGCAATTAAATCCTTATTGGCATTGGATTTTCGTTTAAATGGATCCAACATATCCATCGCCTTTACGGTCAATAATGATTCCAAAGAACCTACTAAAGCGAACATGATCACAAATTTGATAAAGGTTCCTGTTTGCGAAAAGCCTTTAAAACTGGCATTGATTTGGATATTATCCAATAAGTTTCCAATATGCACCAAAGCATATTTCGGCTCTGTCGTTTGAAAATCCATTATCAGTTCCGCCGGAATAGCGATCGCCAAAACAACTAATGGAGCAGGTATCTTTTTTATGAAGTTGCTCTTGATGTAGGGCCAACTCATCATGATTGTCAAACTAATTACACCAATGAAAGTTGCCCTAGGGTCCCAATTTGCAATAAATTCAGGAATAGAGGCAAATAATTCCAAAGGCTCCTTCCCTTTCGTCAAAGCTGGATTTACATCCAATAAAACGGGAATTTGCTTGCCGATGATGATCAATCCGATGGCGGCCAACATACCATGTACGGCCGACAAAGGGAAGAAATCCATCAATTTTCCTAGCTTGAAAACGCCAAATAGGATTTGTACAATACCGGCAACGACCATGGCTCCTAGGGCTAAATGCCATCCTGTCTCCCCCCCACCAAATTCACTCACAGAGCCTGCCACGATGACAATCAAGCCAGCGGCAGGGCCTTTAATTGTTAATCGGGAACCAGCCACTAAACTCACAACCATACCCCCAATAATGGCGGTGATTAAACCCATGATGGGTGGGAAATCAGATGCTTTGGCAATGCCTAAGCTAAGTGGCAAGGCCAGTAAAAAGACGATGAACCCTGAGGTTGCATCATGCGCGAAATTTTCTTTTAGGCCCGCGAAGCCATCTTGAGGTACTACATTTTTGTTTTTCATGGGTAAGGTATTTTAAAAATAGCGATTTGAAAATTCAGCGTGCGTTTTGGAATTGGGTCCCATAAACACACGCGCATAAATGCGGATAACTGCTAAGCCATCCAAAATAAAACTCAACGACACAATGGCCGCCAAAGCAAATTGATCTTCATGGATGTGTGAGAAAATTAAGTCTTCACCAATGAATGCTGGGGTAATCGGAAAACCTGTCAATCCGAGGCAAGCCAATAAAAAAATCAAAGCAATTTTGGGATGTGTCTCAGAAAGCCCCTGAAAACGACCCAAACTTATTTTACCTTCGATGCGGAATAAGCGTTGAAGCGTTATATATCCAATCAATCCCGCAATCAATATTCCACTTAGGTAGAGCACATTTTCTACTGGGTCAAATTTTTCATTAAATGAAATTGCTAGGGCGATCCAACAGTGATTCATGATCACTAATATCCAAGCTAAACGAACTGAATGGCGTTGCGTGAAGGATTTCAAAACCAAGATTAACCCCAAAAAGGCAAATACCACGGGAGTAGCTTCCTGTAAGTTTTCTGGGAACAAATGCGTTTGCTTCATCGCATAAAATCCCAAAGCAAATGCAGGAATAAAGAACAACATTAACCGTCTTCCGTTTATGAAATTCAGTTTATTGCCAGCCCACTTCAATGGATTCCAGAAGTACGCATACATCATGGTGTCTAAATTCCATTCTTTCAAACACAATACATATATACTATGCTGTAAACGCTTGGGTAATGAATCCTCGATTGTTTTTGCACGTGGCTCAAAGGAATAGAATTGCTCCCGAATCAAATAACTGACCACAGATGGTGATACCAATAATTGGTAGGTTCTCAAAAAGGCATTTCCTGCAAAATGGAATAAAGCTAGCGATTCATAACCCAGCGAAATTTCTATGAAAATAATACCAATTTGTGCAATTGAGGCATAGGCAATCTGACTTTTTACGGATGATTGTACGCGAGCAATTCCGGTTGCAATAAGGGTCGTTAGGAGCCCTAAAGCAATAATTATAATGCGCACCGAACTTTGATATTCCCAAAATGGAAATGTGCGTAACAATAAAAAGGCCCCAATGTGAACGGATAAACTACCATAAAAAATAGCACTTGACGGCGTAGGCCCTTCCATGGCGCGTGGTAACCAGGACGAAAAGGGCAATTGGGCAGATTTAGCAGCTGCCGACAACAATATCATCGCTGAGATAAATACGCCAATGAAACTATGTTGCTGCAATTGTTCGTGTACTAATTCGGCATTATTTAATTGGTAAAACGTAATGTTCTGCCCCCACAAATGGTGACTTGCCCACATAGCTAAAATTAAGCCCACATCCCCGATTCGATAAATCGAGAATACCTTCACGGCATTTTTTACGGGTAAAAAGCGTTCCCGATAAAAGGAGATCAATAAGAAAGAGGAAATTCCTAAAATTTCCCAACCCACAAACAAGGTCTCTAGGTTTCCTGATAAAGTTGTTATGCTATATCCGAGGTAAAAGAACAAGGTTGTATTGAAAAAGCGCTTATAACCTGCTTCACGGTGTAAATAGGTGCGCGAATACATCGTCACCATGAAGGTCAACAAAGCACCCACAAGCAAATAAACAGCCGTAATTTTGTCAAACAAGAAATCAATTTGAAAAATATAGTCCTCGTTTTGAAACAGGATTATTTCCTTTACTTGAAAGGTATTTGCCCCTGTCAATATCCAATCCGCCACATAAATCGTTGCAGTGATCCATTGAATCGTCATGGTCAGGAAGGCTATTCCAGAGATTAGCCGTTCATTGTTTTTAGGTAAGATCAGACTTACCAAAAAACCTACAATCGGAACCCAAATAAATAAGGGTAATAAGGTGTTTATGGTCATACTAGTCTTGATTTAATAAGTAAACAGGAAAATTCTCTTGATTGCTTTCGATCACAGATTCTACATCCTTGATCACTTCCAAGGATTCGATCAAGGGATTATAAGGCATGAATTCACCTCCACTAAATACGAACAATGCTTGTGTTTCAGGGTGAACAGCCACGAGTTTAACCCAATCATTGATGAACCATTCATAGGTCTCCGGTGCGCGCTGTATTGTTTTTAACACAACTTCAGGGAAGTGTTCTACAATTAGCAGCAGTCGAACGGGATCGTGAACTTCTGTCATCTGTGCGGGTAACCCTGGGCGTAAATCCCCATCAATACCGTTCGCTACACCAAATAAGCCCATGACATTATGCGGTAATTTGGAACCAGCACCTAGTTTTTCCCCATCAACTCTTGAGAAATAATATTCCAAGTTAATTCCCCCACAAACCGGTGCAGCTGCCTTTAAAATACCAAATAGGTAATCGCCCGTAGGGTCAACACGGTAGTCGAAGGAATTTAAAAACGAACGTCTATCCAAGAATAAGCCCTTTGATAATTCCCGTCTGCCTACAATGGCTAAGGCATTTGTCGCATGATTTAATTCTGGACGCGGCTCAAAAATGGAAACCGAACGTGTCCGAATTTTTTCATGGATCGAAGCCGGAGATTCTTTTGAATTAATCGATTCAAAGCGTCTTGAACGTTCTTTAGCATTTAGATCCAACGCCTTCTGGAATACCTCCTCATGTTTTGCATGCATCATTTTGTATTCCTGTGATGTAATTTGATCGTCATAAAAAACGATTTCATCTCGGGTTGTGTCATGAAGTCCGCCGACGAACATTGTCGTTTCAGGGATTTGGATACCTCGTTCAGTCAAAATTACACGTACTTCAGGCTTATTTGCCATCTGACTTATCACACGCGCATTCACAGAACCCGCACGGCCTGAACAAGCGCCACAGTCATAGGCTGCATAATGCGGATTGTTAACTGAGCTTGCCCCATGTCCTACCACATAAATGATTGGTGCAAAATTGTCAACTAAGCCAATGCTCCTTAATTGTGCCTCAACCCGATTTGCCATCTCGTCAATTTTAAAGCCGAGTTGGAGTCCATTTTCCTCCGCTTGCATTGCATCAAAATCAACCTGTAATCCAGAAAATTTATCCATGTGGCGCAATGAAGATGCGGTTGCTGGACTCATGCTCGGTTTGAAGAGATTGATGAATAATTTAATTGCCGACCAAAATCCAAGGGTTTGCGAAAAAAACCAACCGCTGTAGAAATTGTGATTATGCTTAGAAAAATGTAGATCTTTTGCTCGCTTTTTATCCTCCCCAATTTCCTTAATCAGATATTTGGGTGTTACAGGAGCCGGGCACAATTTGGTATAAAACTTGCCACCTACTGGTTGGTAGAAAAACTCGACACTAAAAAATCCGGGTGTCCCGAACGTTTCACAGGCAGGATCTAGGTTCTCTAAATACCTTCTGAATGAACATTCTCGGTCATCAATACAAAATAAACCTTGGAAAGATTTTTGATGTGGTGACACATATTCTACCCGCTCGGATTGAATACCTTTTAATACCTGATCGTAATAAGTCCATTCAAATGCTTCTTGCCAAAGTGACAAGACTTCCATCTGTTCTGATTTCACGATCGGATCATGTAAGGCAGGAATAGGCTCTGTAAGATGTTGGTCTATTGATTTCCAGTCGCTACCTAATTTATGGTCGATTGCGTCTAACTCGAGCAATAATTCCAATAGAATTAATTCCTCTAATTTAATTTGACGCTTATCCAAAAGGGTTTGTGGAAGATCCTCAATTGTGGAAACCATTCCCGACCAGCCTTGATGCGCGAATTGTTGGTCAAATAAATATTGTTCGTAGAATGCATCGTTTTTGCCAACTAACAAAACTAAAACATCTTGAATTTGGGTATTTTCATTTAACAGCAAGGCGCGGCTTGTTTTCATTTTGAAAATACTGACCCAACTAATCGATTCAAGTTTACGAATCGCATCAAGAAATGATAAATTGTCAATAGGAAAATTCCAAATCGAGATACCTTGATCGAGGTAACTTCCAAGCAAACGAAATAAGGTCGGATGCACTAAAGAATCTAAATCAATACTGTACTGTTTTTTCCATTGACCACGTAATGCACCGATACGGGCATGATAGATGGAATTATATTGGCCATGGAGTAATTTCCCTTTCCAAATTTCTTGATCTTCCCCCTTTTTTTGGCTGAGAATTCGATCAATTATCTTTTCAGATATCCTTCCCGAATCATACAAAGAACGAAAGGTTTCTAAAGGGAAATACACCTGATACCCCAATTTAACATGAGCCATTTCTAATGCTTCATGAAAGGGTAAATGCTGAAAAGCATGTAAGGTATTATGATGCACAAAGTCCATTAAAGGGGCCTGTGCTGGCAAAAAGTGTTTCAGTTCATGAATCACTTGATGCAATTGAAATTTTTGTTGCATAAGAATATCGTGGCATTAATTCCACTTTTTAGGCGATTGAATAAAGGATTCCTCGTTGGGGGATTCCTACAGCCTAATATTCCTAAACTGAATGAATAAGGGAGTTGAGTTGTGGTTTACCTTTGAATAGGTAAGATGGGCATTAGCAATAGCTGTGGCCCCCACTTGTGGGTAGGTAAATTCGCTGGAAAGTGGTAAATGGAAGAAACTAAGCTCATCTGAATCATCTTCATCTTCGCTATTGTCCGATTCTTCAAAAATTAAATTAATGAACGAGAGCTCTTTAGGCTCTGTTTTTTTAACTTTTTTTTGGTTGTTTGTTGATACTACCTCTTGTAAACCGAATACGTGCTTTGCCGACGCGACCGTCGTAAAGAAGCACACAGAAACAAAAAAGATGAATAGCTTTAGCAAACGCATAGCGCAAATATAAATAAAAAAATAGGTGTTAGGTGATGTTAAGGTTTGTTAATTGTCGCAACTAGAGTCACTAGTCACTAGTCGCTAGTAGTCTTTGATCAGTCAGGAGTCTGTTGTCAGTGGTCTGATGTCAGTCCGGAGTCTGGAGTCCGAAGATAATGGTCAGTTTACAGTTGTCGGAAGATATTGTATCGTCGCTAATCCTAATTACATCGAAAAAAAATGGGACTCAGAAAATTGAATCCCACCTCTCAACTCTTAACTCTCAACTCTTAACTCTTAACTCTTAACTCTCAACTCTCAACTCTTAACTCTCAACTCTTAACTCTTAACTCTTAACTCTTAACTCTCAACTCTTTGTCTTATTTCAATGACGACAAAAACTCCACCACATCACGAATCTCACGCTTACTCATCAAGCCTCCCATGGGTGGCATACTAGATGGATAGTTTTCGCGCGATTTGATACGAGCCGTAGCAATGCGTAAAGGTTCTGCCTCACTCGTTTTCAACTGAATCTCCCCTTCCGTCTCTTGAATTACCGTTCCCGTTACTTCTTGGCCATCGGTTAAAACCAATGAAATCATCCCATAACCAGGCGCAATTCTCGCACTAGGCTCAATTAGTGCTTGCAAGATTTGTTCTCTCGTTAAGCGCCTCCCAATTCCTTTTAAAGATGGGCCCACAACGCCTCCTTCTCCGCCTACATTGTGGCAACGAATACATTCTACGGATTGATTACGTGTAAAAATGAGATTTCCATTTTGAATGTTCCCTCCATACAATGCATCCTTATATTCATCTGTCAAAGTCCCCTTGGTTCTCAAAGCATCTAATTTGGCAACTAATAATTCTGACTTTGTTGCCTCAACAGCCTCCATCAAGTCTAATTTAATTCCAGCAGGTAATTTATTGTCAACCATTCTGGTAATTAAATCAGCCAAAACATCTTGTGTGTTAGCTGCTGGCATTTTGGCAATACTCTGCAATAATTGTTGTTGCTCCGGTAGGCTGCCTTTCTCAAAAATGGGATTCGTGATGCTCGGAAGTTGAGTTTTTGTGATCGAAATTTTATCCAATGAGCCTAAGGCAAGCGCACGTATATTTCGGTCTATATCTTCAATGCCTTTTGTCAGCAATAAAGGTAGATTTTGGTCTTTCAACGCAATCAGCGAACTCAATTGGCTTGCACGAACCTTCGGGCTTGGATGATTAAGGAACAACTGAGTTTGCTCCGATTTAACATCTTGTATCCCTAATTCAGCGATTAATTGGCCCGTAGCGGTTAATACTTCCAAGTTTTTGCTCTTCAAGAAATGAGGAATAATTGACCCAATTTTAGCGACTACATCCGATGCATTTCGATCTAAATGGCCACGATAACGTCCATCCACGCGATCCAATACCGATGGATTTCCCCATGTGCCTAAGGTAGCAATGGCTTCAGCACGCAACGCATCCGGAATATCTTGTCGTTGGACATAGGCCACCAATAGATCGATTTCCTTGGCGGTACCCACTCGTAAACAAGCGTTAATAGCCCGACGGATCAAAGCTTCAGACTTCCAATTGGAAACACGCAATGTCTGTGCCAATGCCGGCAATGCTTCCGGGATGGATTCATCATCATGAATGGCACGTGCAGCTTCTGTTACGATGTATTCATCAGCATCTTGTAGGAACTGTGCAACAGCTGGATTTTTCAACCGACGTAATACCAATACGGCCGCAATGCGTAATGAACGATTCGTAGACGTAGCTAATGCCGCAATAGGTTCCACTTGTCCTATCCGACTTAATGCTAAAACAGCGGCATGACGTAAATACACATCTTGGTCTTGATTTTGTTTGATTAATTCAAGTAATGGATTTACAGCCTGCGTCGCCCCCATTCTACCTAAGGCCTGCGCTGCAAAGAATTGCACACGCGGTGTGCTTGATGCTAATCGAGGAATGATAGACGCAGCAGCTGAGCTAAATTTATTATCCCCCAATACTTTAATCGCCTGCGCTTGAATTTCCACATCCGCATCTTGAATTAAAGGGAGTAATAATTCATTTAATGAAGGCTTTGTACGTGCTATTTGGCCAATCCCCCAAATCCCGTGCACGCGAGCTAATTGATTATCTTTTTGATTGATAGCCTGCAAAAGACTATTCGATTCCCCTCGAGCCACCAATTCAAATTGGGCCTTTTGTCTTACCCGCATATCGCCGTAAAATAACAACTCACTCAATTGGCTTAGAGGCGCTTTGGCGTATTCCATTTGAATGAATTCTTTTGTTTTTTGGCGTTCAGCGGCCAAATCATTGGATTCTTCATTAACATCCAATTTCCAAACACGTCCAAAATTCTTTACATCCCATCCGTTCACCCAATCCGCCGCATACAATGCACCTTCCGGACCAAATCGAATACCCGTTGGTAATATTCCACTCACCACATCCACTTCTGAATTAAAATCAAAAGATGCCCCTTTGGGCTTTAAATCAAATGCCCAAATATGTGAATTATTCGCATTTCCCACGAATTCAACCAAGAAAAACTTATTCTGCCATTTCTTACCCAATGCTGTCCCTGGATTAAAAACCATCCCCGTAGGTCCATTGTGGTAATTGCGAATCGGTGGAATAATATAAGCTGCTTGGCCTTCCCATCGAGGCAAATACAATTTTTCATCCATCCAAACCTTATATAAGTTGTTTTTCGGATCCGTATACTTTCCATATTGCCAGTTGGAGCGCCAACCAATATCCGCGCCCTCAACAATATGAACTAAACGCTCACTTTCACCTGGATGATCGCCGTCATTATCTGAACTGATGATATTTCCATAGTGATCAAAAGCAAACTCGTGCGTATTTCGAATTCCGTATGCGACAATTTCAAAGTCGGTTCCATCGGGATTTGAACGTACTAAAACACCTGAATTGGGATTGGGTAAATTACGGCCATCTACCGTTGTGATGTTTGCTCCAATATCCCCTATTTGCCAGTAAATCTTTCCATCGGGCCCTTCAATGACGCTCGACATACCATGTCCACCAAAACCAATATGTACGGCAAAACCGGTAGCAATGGATTTCGCATTTGTCCAAAGACCTTTCTTGTTTGTATTATCCAAACGCCATAAATCAGGCCCCACGGCAACGAATGCATCTTTTTTACGTACCAATAATCCGCCGGCAACGTCAGTGACTTCTTGATTAAATTGATTTAAAATGCGCGTACCTTGATCCGCATATCCGTCCCCATTCTTATCTTCTAGTTTCCAGATTTCTTCTTTTTCAATAGTTAAATCATGCCAATCATGAATGCCATCGCCATTTAAATCTGGTAGCCACGCATTTTTTTCCGAATTTTCTGGTGCAAATGTTCGATGTAAAAATGCTTTGCGATCTTCAAC
>DKIP01000110.1:15693-17185 GCA_002454335.1 Cytophagaceae bacterium UBA6715
TCAATCGCCACAGGATCTGGTGCTAGGCTATCGGATGCCCAGCGGGTAATCGTCATACCTGGAGTAATTTTTATGGGTAATTTTTCTTTAGCAGCTTTCGCACGTTCTGCGATATGATCTTGATCCTCAAAAATGACTTGATAGGTGCTTTTTTCTTGGGTACTTGTACAAGAAATTGCCAATAAAGTCATCAGACCTGTGGCTAATAAAATCTTTTGTTTCATAGGTTTAAAGCTTAATTCTCTTCGTCCATCATGCTCCGACGCTGTTTCGCTGCTTGCTTGGTGGTATTAATTCGGTAGTTAAAAGTAATATTTATTTGTCTTAATCTGCCCTGCATTTCCCGGTTTGTATAAAAAGTTCCTCCATTTGTCTCTGTACGCATGATTCTTGAATTGAATACATCCAACACATTTAAACTCAATGTTCCTTTCCCTTGCATCACATCTTTTGTGGCTGATAAATCAACCCAGGCGATATTTCCACGGGTTCCTTGCGCCGTTTTTTGCGGCGCTTCATAATTGGCACGTAGCTGCGCATCGATTCCAGCCCCTACTTTTATTCTCGAAGTATGTCGCACAAACCATGAATAAGTATCTACCAAATAATTAGCATTTATATTGCTCGCATCGATAATTGCTCGAAATCCATTGAAACTCAAATCTGCCTTATAGTTTTTGGATACATTAAATGAACTTGTTAGTTCTATACCCATGGATTGCTGGTCGGCAAAGTTTTGGGGTAAACTTTTCGAATAGCCTTGTGCATCTACGGTTCGAATTTGATCGATTTTTCCCGTCGTGTAACGATAGTAAACCGATGAACTTAAACTTCCTGCCTCGAAATATTTTAAATGTCCAAAATCAAATGAATTCGTGAACTCAGGGTTCAGATTGGGATTACCCGAGAAGTAATTTCGATTGTCGGAAAAGGTTACAAATGGACTTAATTCATTGTAGGTAGGTCTACGAACCCGACGGGAATAGCCTAATTGGAATGAACTATTGGTATTCACTGCATAGGTGAAATGCGCGCTTGGAAATAGGTTGGCGTAGTTCCGAGGGTTCTTTTCTTGTGTTTGTTTTAATTCCGTTTGAATGTCCGTTAATTCCCCACGCAAGCCAAACTGGTAAGAAAATTTATTCTTTTTAGTTCCTAAAATCAGGTAGGCAGCTGATATATTCTCATTGTATACAAATAAATTTTGTAATCCTGGTATGACGGTAAAACTGCCATTCGCTTGTTGTTGAGTCACGGTATAATCATTTGTCATGTCTCTGAAACTGGTTCTTAAACCCGTTTCCATTTTAGCATCTTTCCCGATGGGGTTCGTGTAATCGGCTTGAAGAATCCATTGACGTTCATATTCATCATTTAAAGCCTTTTGGATAAATGAATTTGCTAGATAGGGTGATCCATCGCCCAAACGACTTGTTTGGGTATAAATTTGGTCCGATTGTTCCCAATAGTCCAAAAACCGCAAGTCGGCCGA
>DKIP01000052.1 GCA_002454335.1 Cytophagaceae bacterium UBA6715
TTTGAGATTTTCGAAAAATACAAAACACCCGTGGACATGATCACAACATCCGAAGTTTCAGTTTCGGTAACGATTGATCAAACCGCGAATTTGGATGCCATCATGCGTGAATTGCGCGAATTTGCGGAGTTAGAAGATCCAGATAAAGACCAAGTAATTATCTGCATCGTGGGTAATTTCTGGGCTGACAAAGAAGGTATTGCAATCAAAGTTTTGGATGCCATCAAAAACATCCCTATTCGCATGATTTCCTACGGAGCCTCTGAGCATAATATTTCACTTTTGGTTGATGCCAAACATAAAAATGATGCATTAAACGCATTGAACGAAGGACTTTTCTAAACGAACGCCATGTTAACGATTCCATTTATCCGTACAAATACGGAACTTACGATTGCCGGTTTAACAAAGAAACACGTAGCTAATGCTGCTGAAATTGTGAACCAACTCATCGCGATGGACGACAAACGGAAGTCCTTGCTCCAACAAGCAGAACAGGCTTTGGAAAAATCCAATGCCGCTGCCAAGGAAATCGGTGCACTCATGCAATCAGGACAGAAAGAATTAGCCGAAGGCAAACGTGCAGAAACCGCCGCGCTTAAAGGTGATATTAAAGTTATGGAAGAAGCGGCACGTGTCGCGGAGAAAGAATTAACCGACTTACTCGTTACGCTTCCGAACCTTCCCCACAGTTCTGTTCCGGAAGGCAAAGTTGCAGAAGACAATGAAATTGTATTAAACTGGGGGACTATCCCAACTTTAAACGAAGGAGCCAAACCCCACTGGGATTTGATTAAAGATTATGATATCATCGACTTTGATTTAGGCAATAAAATTACCGGTGCAGGATTTCCAGTATATAAAGGAAAAGGAGCACGTTTGCAGCGTGCATTGATCAACTTCTTCTTGGATGAAGCAATCAAGGCTGGCTATTACGAAATTCAACCTCCTATCTTGATCAACGAAGATTCAGGATTTGGCACGGGACAATTGCCTGACAAGGAAGGTCAAATGTATGTTACTCAAGCGGAAGGATTGTATTTAATCCCAACGGCAGAGGTACCTATTACTAACTTGTACCGTGACGTGATTGTCAATGAGAAAGAATTACCCATCAAAAACGTAGGCCATACGCCTTGTTTCCGTCGGGAAGCGGGTTCATGGGGCGCACACGTACGTGGCTTGAATCGCTTACATCAATTCGACAAAATTGAAATTGTACAGATTCAAAAACCTGAAAATTCATACGCTGCCCTAGAAGAAATGTCCTTGCATGTGCAAAGCATTCTACAAAAATTAGAATTGCCTTACCGTGTCTTAAGACTTTGTGGTGGGGATATGGGCTTTACATCTGCGTTGACCTACGACATGGAAGTTTGGTCGGCGGCACAAGGACGCTGGCTGGAAGTGAGTTCGGTTTCCAACTTTGAAACGTACCAAGCAAATCGCTTAAAATTACGTACGAAGATTGATGGGAAATCCATTCTATGCCACACCTTGAACGGTTCGGCATTAGCATTGCCTCGTATTGTGGCTGCAATTTTGGAAAATAACCAAGGACCGGATGGAATCAAGATTCCGGCTGTTTTGGTTCCTTATACGGGCTATACGCACATCAACTAGTCCACACTCAATCGGAAACCCTCGCCGTGCAAATTCAATAATTGTACGCGAGGGTCTTCTTTTAACAATTTACGGAGCTTCGTCATGTATACATCCATGCTGCGCGCATTGAAATAGGTATCATCTCCCCAAATCAATTTCAGTGCATAGGACCGACTAACTGGTCGGCCTAAATTCTCACACAACAACTTCATAAGCTCGTTTTCCTTGGGAGTAAACTTTTGTTCGTTCCCTTGAAAAACTAAGCGCATTTTTGCTGGAAAGTAGGTAAAATCACCTAATTGAATTTCATCAGCCAAAGCCGGTAAAGATTTATCCGAATGGCTTCGACGCAGAATGGCCTCCATGCGCGCCACGAGCACATCCATGGAAAAAGGTTTGGTCAAGTAATCATCCGCCCCCACTTTAAAGCCTTGCAAAGTATCTTCCTCCATGGATTTGGCTGTCAAAAAAATAATGGGCACATCTAAATGAGTGGCGCGAATATCTTTGGCCAAAGAGAAGCCGTCTTTTTTAGGCATCATGACATCAAAAACGCAAAGATCAAATGTTCCCTTGACGAAAAAGTCCAAGGCCTGATCTCCATCATGCGCCCAAATAACATCATAGCCCTTTTTCTTTAAAAATTCACTTAACAATAGACCCAAATTAGGGTCATCTTCTGCCAATAAAATTTGAGGATTAGTTGCCATAAGGTATCGTAATTTCGAATGTACTTCCTTTTCCTAATTGACTTTTCACTTGGACGGTTCCTCCATGTGCTTCAACAATTTTCTTCACATAACTCAATCCCAAGCCAAAGCCTTTGACATTGTGCACATTGCCTGTAGGTACCCGATAAAAGGGTTCAAAAACTTGGGTTAAAACCTCTTTTTTCATCCCAATACCCTTATCGGTCACTAAAATAACAAAAACCGAATCTATAGCTTTTGTTTCAATCGTAATCTCGGGAGCCTCAGCGCTGTATTTAACCGCATTATCTATCAGATTGTTTATCACATTACTCATATGAACTTCATCGATCAATAAATCTCCCGGCTGTTCTGAAAATGCAGTATGAATCACCCCATTTTTGGCCATCAACATCGGTTGGTTCATCTCAATAACCTGCTGAATCAGCTCATGCATATTGACTTTTTTCTTCTTCAACACAATTTCTTCCCGTTCCATTTGAGCTGTTTGCAAAACGCGCTCAACTTGTTGGCCTAAGCGAACATTTTCATCCTTAATAATCCCCAAATAGCGTTGAATACTTCCATTATCATGCACACTAGCATCTTCCTGAATCAGTTGCGTAGCCAAGGAAATCGTCGAAATGGGCGTCTTGAATTCATGGGTCATGTTATTGATGAAATCATTTTTGATTTCGGCCAATTTCTTTTGCTTGAGGATGGTCATCATGGCGATGTAAAAACAGCCGACCATGATGAAAAGCAAGATCGCGGAGCCCAATAAATTCACTCCCATCGTTTGCCAAATGAAGCCCATCGAGTCAGGAAAGTACACATGCAAAAATTGACCCGAGGCATGCAGGTCATTGGGGAAAAGTGCCGCCATGAATTGTGGCGTATGTTTTTTAATGCTTGCATTGGAAGCAAAAATCCAATCTTTCGCTCGTTTGGGTGCTTGCGGAGCAATCCCAAAGGCATAATGCAATTGAATATGTTTCGCGGCTAATTCTTTGCGTAACATACTATCGATGTAATGCGGCTCAACACGTTGCGGAATTGGGCGTTCTTTGAACAAATAATCAGAAAAGACTTCCTTCGCCATGGCAGTTTTTTGAATGACCTTGTCAACTTCTGTTTTTGCAAATTGATTAATTGCCTTTCCGATAGCTCGGCGTTCTTTTTTAGATAATGAATTATCCTTTCGTACAGGAGTATGAAAAATATGCCGACGTTTTTTTTGACGATTAACGCTTTTTTTAGCCGGTATACCGTTCAACATCTCGGTCAATTGTTGGTCCTCTTGCATTCGTCGTTGAATATCCTGCTCCGGATCCACATTGACTTGGTATTCTTCCGTTATTTCAGCAATCTGCCCATTGGGAAGCATAAATGATTTCCGAACAAACATAATATCTGAGCGAACCTCATTGTGAATGGCGCCTAATCCATTCCGTTGAGAAGGATCTGGACCAATAAATGATTCTGCAATTTTACTTTCTACGGGGGGAGGAGGGACAAACTCCGGATTTTTCTCAGAAGCTAATTTGGCAGACAACTCTTTTAATTTTTTTTGTTGGGTTTCATAAGTCTGCTGCCTTTGAGCAAGCATCACCAGCTCCTGTTTCTCGAGTTTACGAACCACCTGTGCCAAACCATCTTGTACGTCGGATGCGAACTGTTCCTTTTTGGTTTCGAGCATGAATCCGAGCCAATATGCCTGAAAAGCAATGAGCCCCAGCAATGCGAGGGTCATCAAGCCAATAATCAAGCGTATTTTCTTTTGAGTCATTTTATGATAAAAATCGAATTACAAATGTAGAAAAATGCGGGAAGGATAAAAGAGCTCTTAACACTTCTTAACAAACAAGATTCAAAGGCATTTCGTAAGTTTGCTCCGCATTAAAAAAATAGCGCATGAAATATTTAATCCTAACGGCCGCTTTGGCCTTCGCGAGTACAACAGCTTGGGCTCAAGAAAAACAAGAAGCAACCATCAAAATTGTTGTTGATGACAACGGTAAACAAAAAGTTATTGAGCGCCACTTTTCCGACATCAGCAAGGTGGAAGGCGAAATCAAAAAGCTTTCGGACTCGCTTGATATCGATGTGAAAATTTCTGGAGACAGAAAGAAAATCATTCGCATGGACGTGAATAAAAAAGAACTGAAAGGCGGTGATGTTATCATTGAACGCCACGCCGGTTCCCCCACTCCGGGTCAAGAAAAACGTGTTATGATTTTTCGCAAAGGAGATAAAGATGGTAACATCATATCAGAAAATATCCAAGGACCTCGTGAATTCAAATTTGAATTTGATGGCCCAGGCGATCACATGAAAGCCTTCCGTAAAATCCATAAAGATGTTCTAGGAGAAGGTTCCAAAACCATTCATGGCTTAAAAGCTACGCCCAACAAACCGTTCAACGGAAAAATCAGCGTGAAATTTAACGCACCTGAGAAAGGTAATGTGTCGATTTCTATCTTGGATGTCAACGGCAAAGAATTAGCCAATGAGCAAATCAAAGATTTCCAAGGTGATTACTTGGGACAAATCGATATCAAAAAAGCAGGTGCTGGAGTCTATTTTATCCGCGTGAGCCAAGGCACCGACGGAGCTGTAAGACGAGTTAAGGTTGATTAGTCCATTTCCCCAGGCTAAAGCCTGGGGTTATACTTTCCTCCTAAGATAAAACCCTGAACATACGTTCGGGGTTTTTTATTTACCCATATTCGCCCAAGCAAAGGCGTACATATCCGCAGTCAATTCAATCAATTTCGCCGTATTACTCGATCCATGTCCACTGTTTGTATCGATTCGAATAATCACCGGATTCTTGCTCGTGTTTTTAGCTTGCAAAGTTGCCGCATATTTAAATGAGTGTGCAGGAACCACGCGATCATCGTGATCCGCAGTTGTAATCAAAGTCGCAGGATAGGCTTTTGCCTCAATGTTGTGTAAAGGTGAATAGCTATACAACACCTTAAATTCCTCCGCATTATCACTTGAGCCGTAATCGGCAATCCAGTTCCAACCGATCGTGAATTTTTGGAAACGTAACATGTCCATCACCCCTACGCCGGGCAATGCCACGCCGAACAATTCAGGATGTTGGTTGATAACCGCACCCACTAGCAATCCTCCATTCGAACGACCTGATGCAGCTAAATACGACGCAGAAGTATATTTTTGTTTGATTAAGTACTTCGCAGCATAAATAAAATCATCAAAGACATTTTGCTTATTAAGCTTCATGCCCGCCTGATGCCATTTCTCTCCATACTCACTTCCGCCGCGTAAATTTGCCAATACATAGACTCCGCCTTTTTCCAACCAAGCCATTAAACTTGCCGTGAAAGTGGGTGTCGAACTAATATTGAATCCACCATAACCGTGTAAAATCGTAGGGTTTTTCGCATTCAATACCAAGCCTTTTTTGCTTACAATGAACATCGGAACACGTGTCCCATCTTTGCTCGTATAGAACTTTTGAATCACTTGAAAATCTTCGGGCTTAAATGCCAGCTTAGGCTTTTGAAATATTTTACTCGTGTTTTGAGCAATTTCATATTTGTAAACCGTTGGCGGGAAGTTGAACGACGAATAAGTAAAGAAGCTATACTTGTCCTCCTTCTCGCCATGAAAACCACTCACATTCCCTAAACCAGGTAATTTCACAGATCCGATGCCTATTCCGTTATAATTGTAAATCAACGTACGGGAAGTAACATCTTTTAAATATGTCAAATACAATCGGTGACCCGCACTTGCAACAGCCTGCAATGGCTCCGCACGTTCTGGTACCAAAGGTTTCCAATTCGCTTTTTCTGGCTTGGCCAAAGTCAACTCCATCAATTTCCCATTCGGAGCACCATCGTTCGTTTCCAAAATCAATCGATCCCCTTCATTGTCTACAACCGAATAATGAAAAGCTCCCGGTTCGCGGACGATTGGTCGGAAAACATCACCAACCACATCCGTACGAATAAACCACAATGCATTGCCATCCAAGCC
>DKIP01000051.1 GCA_002454335.1 Cytophagaceae bacterium UBA6715
TCTTTACCACCAATATTCATGTATTTCTCATAAGCAGCCCGAGCCTCAGCATCTTTTTGGCATAATTGAGCTACAACACCTGTATACATCGCTGAGATTGTATCTTTAGATGCTATTTCAGAGGCTTTAGCCATGTAACGGAAAGACGAAGTATAATCTTTTCCCTGGTATTTAATTACCCCCATGTTCATCAAGGCGCCATAAGCTTTCTCACGCCCTTCTAACAATTTCTCTGCATCTTTCGCAATAGAACCTTTTTTGCCTTCTTTGGTATCCAATTTTACCGCCTCAGCCAAGTAATCCAATGCCTTAAACGATGCATCCAAATCCGTATTCGCTAATGTCGAATCTGGAAATGATGCCAAATCAAAATAAGCTACCGCACGCTCTAACCATAAACGTGGCTTCGTAGGCGCTTTCTTAACGGCTTCATCTGTCTTTTTTACAGCTTCTACAATACTCTTCTTTTGTGCTTCGACCAAAGCCTTATCCGCCTGCGCGAACGTTGAGCCTGCAGCCATCGCCACAGTAATCAGGGTTAAAACTACTTTTTTCATACGTTTAGTTAAATTAAAAAAAAGCCCGTATTCGTATACGGGCCCATAAAATTACTCTTCTGTTAATTCCTCCGCTCCTGCTTCTGCTGAACGCTCCTCCCCTGTTTCTGGTGCTGCTGTATCTTGAACAGCTCCTTCCACGATTTCTACTCCTTCCGCTAATTCAACTTCTTCCGGCTCAGGCTCCTTCTCAATTTTGGTTACTGATGAAATTTCATCCGACTCATTTTTCAAACGAATCAATTTCACCCCTTGCGTATTACGGCCCATGACACGTAACTCGGCCACACTTGTACGGATCAAAATACCCGCCTTCGTAATGATCATCAAGTCATTGTTGTCATTTACCTCCTTAATCGCAACCAAATTACCCGTCTTCTCCGTGATATTCAAGGCTTTAACTCCTTTTCCTCCACGATTTGTCAAACGGTAATCTTCTACTTCAGAACGCTTACCAAAGCCTTTCTCCGAAACAACCAATAATTGTTGAACTTCAGGATCCGACACACAAACCATGCCAATCACACGCTCATCCGCTACACTTTCGTCAATCCAAATACCTTTTACACCCGCAGCGGTACGGCCCATTGGACGAACACGTGTTTCTTCAAAACGTACCGAACGACCTGTGTTCGTTGCAATAACGATTTGATTATTTCCATTCGTTAATGCGACATCCAATAAACGGTCTCCTTCGCGAATCGTAATCGCATTGATACCGTTTTGACGTGGACGAGAATAGGCCTCTAACGACGTTTTCTTAATCGTACCATCTTCTGTACACATCACAATGAAGTTATTATCAATGTAATCTGGATCTGTAATCGACTTCACATTAATCACGGCACGAATCGTGTCACCGTTTTCAATGTTCATCATGTTTTGAATTGGTCGGCCTTTCGAGTTTTTCGATCCCTCTGGAACCGCATAAACACGTAACCAGAAACACTTACCGCGCTCCGTGAAGAATAACAACCAGTTGTGCATCGTTGCTGAGAACAAATGCTCGGTATAATCATCATCTTTGGTCGCCACCGCACGTGAACCTACTCCTCCTCTACTCTGTGCACGATATTCAGTAATCGGCGTACGCTTGATATATCCTTGTGCAGAAACCGTGATCAACATCTCATCATCTGCAATCATGTCCTCAACAGAGAACTCTTCATCCGTCATGTTGATTTGCGTACGACGCTCATCTCCATAACGTTGCTTCATTTCAGCTAATTCATCCTTGATAATCTGTAATTGACGTTCTGGTTTTGCCAAAATATCCTCCAAATCCTCAATTAACTTCATGATCTCTGCATATTCATTCAAGATCTTCTCACGCTCCATGCCCGTAAGACGCTGTAAACGCATCTCCAAAATAGCCTTCGCCTGAATCTCAGATAAATTAAATTTGCTCATCAAACCCTCCTGCGCTGCATTCGGATCTTTTGATTCTCGGATCAACTTAATTACAGCATCTAAATTATCCAATGCAATAATAAAGCCTTCCAAAATGTGCGCACGCTTACGTGCTTCACGTAAATCATATTTCGTCCGACGAACAATGACCTCATTACGGTGCTCCACAAAGTGGTGAATCAAATCTTTTAGATTCAACATCATCGGTCGGCCTTTGACCAAAGCCACATTGTTCACACTAAACGAAGATTGTAAAGCCGAATGCTTGTACAAGTTATTCAAGACTACATTTGCAACCGCATCACGCTTCAAATCAAACACGATACGCATCCCCTGACGATCCGACTCATCGCGAATCTCCGAAATCCCCTCAATCTTTTTGTCGTTCACCAAATCTGCACATTGCTTAATCAATGATGCTTTATTCACCATGTACGGAATCTCCGATACAATGATTTGCTCTTTTCCTGTTTTGGTCGTATCAAATGTGGCATTTCCACGCACAACAATACGTCCTCTACCCGTTTCAAATGCATTCTTAATACCCTGAACACCATAAATAGTTCCTCCCGTAGGAAAATCCGGTGCCTTAATGTATTGCATCAATTCAGGAATAGTTATATCACGGTTGTCAATGTAAGCCGTAATTCCATCAACAACCTCCGTCAAATTGTGTGGCGCCATATTCGTCGCCATACCTACCGCAATACCCGAAGTACCATTCAATAATAGATTGGGAATCTTCGCAGGTAAAACTGTCGGCTCATCCAAGGAATCATCAAAGTTGGGCTGAAAATCAACCGTCTCTTTATTCAAATCCGAAAGCATTTCATCTGCAATACGCTTCAAACGCGCTTCCGTATAACGCATGGCTGCCGGCGAATCACCATCGACCGAACCAAAGTTACCTTGCCCATCAACCAATGGATAACGCAATGACCAATCTTGGGCCATACGCACCATCGTATCATATACAGATGAGTCACCATGCGGGTGATACTTACCAAGTACCTCCCCGACGATACGTGCCGATTTTTTGTACGATTTGTTGTAACTAACTCCTAACTCCTCCATCCCATAAAGTACCCTACGATGTACCGGCTTTAGACCGTCACGCACATCTGGCAAGGCACGAGATACAATGACCGACATTGAATAATCAATGTACGCCCCTCTCATTTCATCTTCGATGTTGATTGGGATAATATTCGTGTGTAATGACATAAATAATGATTTGATTCGTTGAACAAACCGCCCGCCAAAATTTCTCTTTTCGAAAAAACAAAGCGGTTTTTCAATAGTTACAAATATCATCAATTCTCCCTATTTTTCCAAGAAAAAATTCAGTAAATCAGGAGAAAATAAATCAATTTTCACAAGCTATAATTACCTTTGAAAATCGAACAAATTAAGAGACTTTGAAAAATACATTTTATAAGCTTACGCTTAGCATTTTGATCACCTTATTAAGTGCAATGTCGAACTACTTAGTAGCTCAAACCATTACACGAGGTCCCTATATTCAAATGATTTCTGCGAACGCTTCGCGGATCCGTTTCAGAACCGATGTTGACAGCAAACCAAGTATTATGATTGGCAAATCGCCGAGTGCACTTAATCGCACAATCAAACAAACGGTTTCAACCAAAGAACACGATATCAACATTGACTCCTTAACAAGCAATACACGTTATTATTATAAGCTTGTAACTACCACGCAAACCCTTGGTGATTCTACTTTTTTTTTCCAAACAGCACCAACGCAAGGCTCCAAAACTAAAATCAGCTTCTGGAGCACAGGTGACATGTTTCCAGGCCAACAACAAATTGATACCTACGAAGGCTTCAAAAAATTTATTGGAAACAAATACACTAATCTCTACATCACAGTTGGCGATAATGTATATATGGGTGCCTCAGACAGCGATTTCCAAAAAAACTTTTTCCAAGTTTATCAAAACGGCCCCATTCTAAAACAAAGTGGTACATTTCCCTCCGTAGGAAATCATGATTATGACTACACTTCCCAAAAACAGGATGACCCCAATATCCCCTATTTTCAAAACTTCACACTTCCAACCAAAGGAGAATTGAATGGGGTTCCATCGAATTCTGAGGCTTATTATTCATTTGACTACGGGAATGTACACTTCATTTGCCTCGATTCCTATGCTTGGGGAAAAGACAACCAAAGACTTTTCGATGGACCCAGTGAACAATTAAATTGGCTTGTAAATGATCTAAAAACCAATAAACAAGATTGGACAGTCGTGTTTTTCCACTATCCTCCTTACACAAAAGGATCCTACGATTCTGATGCAAAAAATCCGGATTCAAACTATAACAACCGCTACAATATACCTCTCTTAAATCTTCGAAAATTATTAGTTCCCATCTTCGATACATACAAGGTTGATTTAGTACTCACTGGACATAGTCACGTATTTGAACGCAGTAAGCCTTTGTTAGGTCATACCGGAACTTCTGACACGTTTGACCCTATACTACATAATCCATCTTCCTCATCAGGTAAATACAATGGAGAAGAGAATTCATGCCCCTACCTTTTTGACTCGAATAGTCAAAACGGTACTGTATACGTCGTTAATGGCGTAGGTGGGGGAACTAAAAGTCCATTGAGCGACTTTCCACACAAGGCCATGTATTACTCAAATGCAAGTGTTAATGGCTCATTCTACGTTGAAATCGAAAACAATCGTTTCGATGCAAAATTCTTGGATACGAATGGAGAGGTTTTAGACAAATTCACCATATTGAAAAATCTAAACCTAAAACCCACTACGAATTTGACACTTGATTATGGTAAAACAATTGACCTAGCTGCCTCATGGATTGGTCAATATATCTGGTCTACGAATCAAACAAGCAACAGCATTACCGTTAACCCAACGAGTTCAAGTACATTTCAAGTGAGTGATCCACAGAAATGCTTTACGGAAAAATTCAATGTTTCCGTAACCGCACCATTGGGAACACAAGAGTCCCGAGAAATTTCTTTTGATCAATTAAGCATCTTCAATGTTCAAGGTCAATTAATCAAGGAAATTAATCATTCAGGAAAGATCAATGCTGAATTGATGAGTAATTTACCGCAGGGGGCTTTCATTTTCCGCATACTATTCCAACAACAAGAAAGGGTGTTGAAAATAATTAATTAGGATTAACGGACGACTCCCTAACAACGAGTTTGGTTTTCAGGACTTCAATAACAGGCTCCGAGGCATCTACGCGTCCTTCAATTTGATCCAGAATCAACTTCATGACTAACTTGCCAATTTCCTCCAAGGGTTGAGCGACAGAAGAAATCGTGGGTGAAACAATTGAACAGATAGGTTCATTATTAAAACTTACAATTTTCACCTGTTCTGGCACTGCGATTTTTAATTCCCGTAATCCCACCAAAACACCCAATGCTAAACGATCCGATACGACTAAAATACCATCTGGCGGATTTGTACTTTTCATCAACTGATGCGTTTGGGAAGTAGCCGTGTCTTGAAAATAATCCGAGTGAATAATCAAAGAATCATCTTCTTGAATGCCAACTTCCGCCAAAGCGCGCAAATACCCTAATCTACGCTGATTACTCACCGAGACGTTTTTCGGCCCTGCCAAAAATGCAATACGCTTACATCCATTTTCCACGAGGTGTTTAACCGCCTCATAAGCTGACTGCTCGTTATCAACCATCACCTTAGATGCATGGATTTCATCACTATCCCGATCAAAGAATACCAAAGGAATTCCACGACGTTGCAAACGCGTAATATGGTCTAAATTAACCGTTTCACGTGACAAGGAAATAATAATTCCCTCCACTTGACTTCGAGATAAATTCTGAATATTAATCAACTCACGTTCGAATGACTCTTGCGTTTGGGTAATCAAGATACTATAGCCTGCTTTAATCGCCTCTAATTCAATCGATTTCACAACCGTAGAAAAAAAGTAATAACCCAAATCCGGGACAATCAATCCAATCGTTTTGGTCTTACTTTTAACCAAACTTGCGGCTAATACATTGGGTTGATAATCCAATTCTGCCGCCAAATCCAAGACCGCTTTTTTCGTATCGGGATGAATATCCGGCAAATCACGCAAAGCACGCGAAACGGTTGCTACCGACACATTCAACTGCTTGGCAATGTCTTTGATTGTAACTTGGTGACGCATAGTTTATAATTTACTCCGAATTTACACGCTTTTTTTTGAATTCTACAAGTTGAGATTTTCTATGAGCGAAACGCTCGACTTTCCCCCTTTCATCCCCAACGGTGGCTGCTCCTTCCAAATTTGAATCTCATAACGAGACATGTCCTTAAATGTCAATTTTAATCGATCTGCAATGCGCTGTGCAACTGTTTCCAACAAATCTACCGGTTCTGCCATGACTTCTTGGCAAATCGTATATATCTGACCGTAATCGAATGTTTGTTCAATCTTATCAAATGACATTACACTCGATTCTTTAGAAACGCTTACCGATAACACAAACCAATTCCCCAAAATTCGCTCCTCCGGAAATAAACCATGATATGCAAAAAAACGCACATCCTCCAATCCTACCCGATATTCTTGCATAATCTAATTGATTTCGCCTACCTTTCCGCGTGGACCCGTCGTCTTTGCATAGGCTTCCAATACCTTATTCAAAGTTGGCAAACCATCATCCTCAATCGTCGACGCATCTAAATGCTTCCCTTTCTTTACCACCGGTTTCTTAGTTGGCTTAACAGATGTAGCCGCGGGCTTTGCCTTTGAAACACTTTTTTTCACTGAGGCAACTTTTTTAACGGCGGGCTTACTCGGCTCCGGCTTTACCTCCTCAGGCTTCGCCCATGCCTCAACGCTTGATAAGGTTTGTCGGGCAAAATTGGCCAATTGTCCTGCAATTTCAGCCTGAATTCGCTCCAAACGCTTCAACTCACGTGTTTGCTCTTTTACCTCTTGTTCGACTTGACCGATCAACTGCTTGCGCTCATTTTCGATAACTAATTTCGCTTTTTGTGCATCTTTTTCAGCCGTTGCCAATAATGTTTCAGCCTGTTTCTTAGCCCCATCCAATACCTTCGAGGCTTCTTTCTCAACTTTTTCTTGCCAACTTTTTTGTGCCTCTTCGGCTAATTTCATCGCACGAAACAAAGACGTTTCTACTTCGCGTAAGCGATTCACCTCTTGCTCCAATGCTTGCACCTTTTCAACGAGAACCGCTTGCTGACGATTCATCTCCTCTTCAAAAAGGGCGACTGATTGAACATAATCATTCACTTCTTGAACATCAAAACCTCTAAAACTTTTCGAAAAGGATACCTCTGGAATTTGCATAAAAAAAAGCATTTAGGCTAAAATTATAAAAAATTGTCAATCGATTTTCCAAACCGAAATATTTTTATCGTCCGAACCCGAAACCAATAGGTCCTGAAATGAGGTCCAAATCAATCGATTAATCGAATTTTTATGGCCTCCATAACGAGCATAATCCAATACCTTCAATAACTTCAAACTTCCAACCTCCCATATTTTAATGGTCTTATCCATACTTCCTGTAGCCAAATATTGACCACAAGGACTTATAACAATGGAATTGATGGAATAAATATGTGCTGGAACTCCTTCACCTATGGCCTCCCCATTCAAATTCCATTTTCTTATATGCGCATCTCGCCCCACACTGATTAAACAATCTACATGAAACAAAATGGAAAACACACTATTTGTATGAGCCAGCCAGGCATTTTCGAGGGAAAAATCAGGCTTAAAAATGCGAATATATCCATCACTCGACCCGACTGCCATATTCCCACCCGGAATTTTGCAAAAACAACGCACATTCGCCTCACCTGATTTAATTCGCTTTTTGATGGCTTGGGCCGCTTGATCGATTACCGTGATAAGACCATCTTGATGTCCCACCCAAACCTGACCATCCATTATTTCAACTGAATATATTGCTAATTGAGGCAATTGAATCGAAAATACACGGGATTGGTCAGATACTAAGATTCCATGGACACCTTCAAAATTTTGGCCTACCCACAAGATTCCCGATATATCATCATAGGCCATCGCATAAATAGAACCGCTAATTTGCGCGACTACTTTTCCTAGATCTGGCTTGAGGAGGTTCCATTGAACCACCCAGCCATCTGAACCAGCCGAGAAAAACAAATGCGATTCAGCGCCTGTTGAGAGGGCATAAACGGCACCGCGATGCCCAGCAAATGTATCTATCCGGTCTATTTTCACAATCGACAATAATTATAATTACAAAAATGGTAATTTTACAAGCAATTCAACCCTTATGCCCGAAATTTCATCACAGCTTTCGAATACCAGTATTGACACCTATGTCAAACTTTGGAAAATTGAAGAGGCTGCCGATTTCTTTCAAAATTTTCCTGATTCTTGGGCAATGCCTCCGATTAACCCCGTTCAACTAAATAAATGCCTTGAATCTCTCGCTGCGCGATATTGCCTATGGGAGTTAATGAAATCTTTGGAACTATCATCATTGGATTTTTTACAGGATGAGAGAAATCGTCCTTATTTAAATCACCCCGATTGGCATATTTCGATCAGTCACTCCTACCCTTTCGCTGCAGCGTGCATCAGCAAAAAGCAATTCACAGGGATTGACCTTGAAAAAAAAGACAGGAATGTACAAAAAATAGCTCCTCGATTCCTAAATCCCTCTGAATTAAGCAATTGGAAAGAAGATTCTCTGAAATTAACCTTGGCATGGTCGGCAAAAGAATCCATCTACAAAGCCTTCAAGCAACCTGGCTTATCTTTCCAACAAGCCATCGCTTTGCAATTTAAAAGCGATCAATTAAACGCTCAGGTGAACCAAGAAGATTCATTTAACGTTGAATATGAACTCTTTGACGAATTCGTGATCACCTTAGTCAATCACTAATCCAAGGAATCAATCATATCCGTCAGCTCATCTTTATGGGAATCATCACCCGCCTTCTCATAAGCCATAATGAGATTTCGTAGGACCCGACGAATTATTTCCAGATTAGTACAAGGCTGATAATAAACCTCGTTTGGCGTTAAATTCAATTGAGCCAAATAATTATCAATATCGACCTTATTGAAGATTAAACCCTTGTTAAAGACATTGATGTAACATTGAACTTCATCCTTCTTATAGGTTAAAACGAACAAATTAGGCAAATTAACGCCATATACGGGAAGACCTAATTTCTGCGCAATCCACATATAGATAACACACAGACTGATCGGATTCCCCTTTTTCGTTTCCAAAACAACATTCAGAAATGAATTATTGGCAGCATGAAAATTCTTCGTGTTGGCTCCAAATTTAAGCTGATCAAACAAAACGCCATTGATGATCTTTAACTGATCCATCGGATGTAAATTCTCACGAATTTGTGGCCAGACCTCGAAATACAATTGGTCCATATCCGCCTTCAATTGCGCAAATGAATATTCTGGGAATCGATAGGTGGCTACGATCCACATCCCCTCCAACAAATCCATCCCCCCTCGCTCCTTCCATTCCAACAATCGTTGTTTGGTAGAATCGAGCTGGAAATCATGAATCATGTTCTCCAACTTACTCTGAACCAAAGGATTAAGACTTAAATTCTCCCATTCGTTTTCTAAAATCGGTATAATTTGAGGACCCAAAGACCGCATTTTGGCTTCAACCATTTCGACTACTTCCTGATCGGAATCATCTAATAATTGAATCATTGCTTTGATTGCGGGTTCTTCCATAGCTGCGTTTTGATGTACAAAAATAGCTAATTAATTGCTTGTATCAAGCGATGAAAAGATTATTCCAAAATTCACTTTTTTTAGCTGAAAAATGGGACTAAATTTGTAGTTGCATTCAAGTGAACAGGCTAAATATGAATATTTTAATTACGGGAGGTGCTGGTTTTATCGGTTCACATACCTATGTTGCTCTTTTAGCGCATGGCTATACCCCGATTATTGTAGACAATTTCTCGAATTCAAACGAATCTGTTATCAGTCAATTAGCCTCAATCACGAATTTACCTGTTGAAATCATCCATGGAGATATCAATAATCCCGAGGTTTTAGACCAGGTATTTTCCCAATATCCCATTGAAGGTGTTATTCATTTCGCAGCCGCGAAAGCAGTGGGCGAATCGGTTGAAAATCCCTTAAAATACTACCGAAATAATGTTGGGGCTACCATCTTGTTACTTGAAAAGATGCAAGAATATGGTGTCAAAAACTTAGTTTTCTCCTCTTCATGTACCGTTTATGGTCAACCCGAAACTTTACCCGTGACGGAGAACTCACCGGTGTTAAAAGCCTTATCACCTTACGGGAACACTAAACAAATTTGCGAGGAAATTATTGAAGAGAGTACACGGGCAAGCCAACAACTTAAATCGATATCATTGCGCTATTTCAACCCCATTGGGGCACACAAAAGCGCTAAAATAGGCGAATTACCGCTAGGACCACCCGCAAATTTAATCCCATATTTAACCCAATCGGTTGCAGGATTACGTGGCCCATTGCAAATTTGGGGAACAGATTACCCAACTCCGGATGGCACAGCTATTCGAGATTATATTCACGTATGCGATTTGGCAGAGGCACATGTGAAAGCATTAGCCTACTTAATTAAACAAAACGAAGCCCCCTTTTACGATTTCTTTAATATCGGATCAGGTGAAGGAAGCTCCGTTTTACAAGTTATTCAAGCCTTTGAAAAGGCAACAGGTAAAAAAGTCAATTATGAAATCCGCGAAAGACGGGCAGGTGATATTACATCAGTTTATGCATCGACGGAAAAATCAAATAAAATATTGGATTGGAAAGCCGAAAGAAGCCTAGAAGAGTCCTTAAAAGACGCTTGGGCTTGGCAAGAAGCAATTTTATAAGTGTATGAAAAAACTCGTTATCACCGGCGGTGCTGGATTTATTGGTTCACATGTTGTCCGTTTATTTGTCAACAAATATCCTGATTACCAGATATATAACCTTGATGCATTGACCTATGCAGGAAATTTGGCCAACAATGAAGATGTTGCTGATAAACCCAATTATCATTTCATCAAAGCTGATATCACCGACGCAAATCATATTGATGCTTTATTCGCAGAACATCAGTTTGATGGAGTTTTGCATTTAGCTGCCGAGTCACATGTGGATCGTTCAATTTCGGATCCTTTGGCCTTTGTAAAAACAAATGTTATCGGGACGGTTAACTTATTACAAGCGGCCAAAAAGCATTGGGCTGGAAATTTTGTAGGGAAAAAATTCTACCATATCTCAACAGATGAAGTTTATGGAGAACTACACAATCCGGAAGAGTTCTTTCTAGAAACGACTCCTTATGACCCAAGATCACCCTATTCAGCTTCCAAGGCTTCGTCCGACCATTTTGTTCGAGCTTTTCATGAAACGTATGGCTTGCCTACGGTCATCACAAATTGCTCAAATAATTATGGCCCCAATCACTTCCCTGAAAAATTAATCCCGTTGATGATACACAACATCATCAACAATAAACCACTTCCTGTTTACGGGAAAGGCGAAAATGTGCGGGATTGGTTATATGTCATTGATCATGCACGAGCGATTGATACCGTATTTCACGATGGGAAAATTGGTGAGACTTACAACATCGGTGGGTTCAACGAATGGAAAAACATCGACCTGGTACACTTATTGTGCAAGA
>DKIP01000105.1 GCA_002454335.1 Cytophagaceae bacterium UBA6715
TTAATGATTCGGCGGTTCATTTGAAATAGTAGGTTTTTCATCGATTGCTCTTTGAGTAAAGTTGATGTCTATTAGTCTTTATCTATAAATTTAGTTTATGCAACAGTCGTTTGATTTAACAGGCAAGGTCGCGTTGGTGACAGGATGTAAGAAGGGAATCGGTATGGCCATGGCGATTGGACTGGCGGAGGCTGGAGCTGATATTATTGGTGTTTCAGCAACGATTGAATTGAATGGGTCTGATATTGAAAAGGCGGTTACTGCCTCAGGGCGAAAATTTAAGGCCTACCAAGCGGATTTTTCTGATCGGGAATCTTTGTATGAATTTATCAAAGACGTGTTGCGTGATTATCCTCGGATTGATATTTTGGTGAATAATGCTGGGACAATCTTGCGAGACCCTGCGGCGGAACATTCCGATGAATATTGGGATGAGGTGTTAGAAGTGAATCTTTCTGCTCAGTTTATTCTAAGCAGGGAAATCGGTCGGTCGATGTTGACCCACGGTTCCGGAAAAATAATTTTTACCGCGTCTTTATTGAGTTTTCAAGGAGGAATCAATGTGCCAGGATATGCAGCCAGCAAAGGGGGTATAGCACGTTTGACGATGGCTTTGGCCAACGAATGGGCGAGTAAAGGGATTAATGTCAATGCGATTGCACCGGGCTATATTTCAACGGATAATACGACAGCATTGCGGGAAGATAAAGAGCGAAGCGCTTCTATCTTAGGACGAATTCCTGCGGGTCGCTGGGGTGAACCGAATGACTTCAAGGGACCTGTGGTTTTCTTGGCATCGGAAGCCGCGAAATATGTGCATGGAGCAATCTTGACCGTGGATGGCGGATGGATGGGAAGATAAGTGAAGAGAAAAGAGTTAAGAACTAAGAGTTAAGAACTAAGAGTTAAAATATAAGACACACTACTTGCGACTAGTGACTGACGACTAGTGACTGACGACTGAATACTGACAAACCTATGAAAAAACTTATCCTCCTCGCATTATTGGCACCGCTGTCAGTTTTTGCACAAAAAATTGACGTCAACAAGCAATTCAAATTAGCCGAACAGCAATATCAACGTATGTTGGCAGATCATCCAGATACTTCGGTGACCGTTCATTCTGCTAACCACGATGGAACCTATCGAAACATGCCTTCCAAATGGTGGTGCTCAGGATTTTTTCCGGGAGGATTGTGGCAATTGTATGAGCGCTCGAGAGATCCGAAATGGGAGAAGGCAGCTCGCCTGTGGACAGCCGCGGTGGAGAAGGAGCAGTTTAATACGGGAACCCACGATTTGGGCTTCATGATGTATGATTCTTTCGGTCAAGAATTACGATTGACCAAAGATCCGCATGCTAAGCAGGTATTGATTCAATCAGCAAAGTCTTTGGCCACTCGATTTGATCCAGCGATTGGTTTGATCAAATCTTGGAATAGCTTCAAGGGAGGCTATAAATATCCGGTAATTATCGACAACATGATGAATTTGGAATTGTTGTTCTGGGCTTCGCGGGAGACGGGCGATAATCGTTATCGTCAAATCGCCATCACACATGCAGATAATACAATGAAGCATCATTTTCGTCCGGATAATTCAAGTTATCATGTGATTTTATACGATATAGATGGAAAGGTTTTGGCCAAAAAACAACATCAAGGTTATCTAGATGAGTCTTGCTGGACGCGTGGGCATGCATGGGCGATGTATGGTTATGTAGAAATGTATCGCAATACGAAGGATAAAAAGTATTTGGATTTTGCACAAAAAATTTCTGATTACTATTTAAATCACCCGAATTTACCTGCAGATAAGATTCCGTATTGGGATTTCTATGCGCCAAATATTCCTAACGAAGAACGCGATGCATCGGCGGGAGCAATTGCTGCTTCTGCTTTGTTGGAGTTAAGTGCCTATACGGGAGAAAAAGGGAAGCGCTATTACGCGGATGCTGTGAAGATGTTGGAGTCTTTATCAAGTCCCGCATATCGTGCTTCATTGGGAGAAAATAACAACTTCTTGATAAAACATTGTGTAGGGGCTAAATCCTTGAATTCGGAGATAGATGTTCCCTTAATTTATGCGGATTATTACTATTTGGAAGGATTATTGCGCTACGAGCGTTACAATAAAAAATAGCATTCCCCGTTCAGCTTTGGCAAACCTTGAAGGATTGCCAAAGCTAAGGAAATGGGCTTGGCAAAGCTAAGCAAAATGCGTACATTTGTGGCTTCATTTTTTATCAAGCCCCATGTCAGTAAAAAAAATCCAATCTGCCCTCATTTCGGTTTATTACAAAGACGGTTTAGCACCGATTATCCAAGAATTACACAAGAACGGCGTTACACTATATTCAACTGGAGGAACACAATCCTTCATTGAAGAGTTAGGTATTCCTGTGATTGCTGTAGAAGATTTAACAGGATATCCTTCCATCTTTGGTGGTCGAGTAAAAACGCTACATCCGAAGGTTTTTGGTGGTATTTTACACCGTCGTGATTTAGCTTCTGATGTGGAAGTGGCAAAACAATACGACATTCCAGCGTTGGATTTAGTGATGGTTGATTTATATCCGTTTGAAGAAACGGTGGCATCAGGAGCATCTGATGAGGATATTATTGAGAAAATTGACATCGGGGGTATTTCCTTGATTCGCGGTGGTGCCAAAAACTTCAACGATGTGCTAATCGTTTCTTCGCGTGATCAATACGCGGAGGTTTCGGCTATTTTTGCTGCACACGGCACGACTTCGACAACCTTAGCTGAACGTAGAAGCTTTGCTCAAAAGGCATTTGCAGTTTCATCGCATTACGATGGAGCAATCCAACGCTATTTTGCGGGAGAAATGGCCGATTTGGCCAATTACACAAGCTTGCCTGCGAACGGTTTGCGTTATGGGGAAAACCCACACCAACAAGGTACTTTCTACGGAGATTTGTCGGCCTTGTTCGATAAATTACACGGCAAAGAATTGTCTTACAACAATTTAGTTGACGTAGACGCTTGCATTACTTTATTGGATGAATTTGATGAAACGGCTTTTGTGATCATTAAGCACATGAATGCATGCGGAGTTGCTACGGGTCAAACGGTGAAAGAAGCTTATGATAAGGCTTTGTCTTGTGATCCTGTTTCGGCTTTTGGTGGCGTGTTGGCAACGAATAACGAAGTAGATAAAGCAGCGGCAGAGTCGATTAATCCATTATTCTGTGAGATCTTGATTGCACCTTCGTTTACCGAAGAGGCTTTGGAAATATTGAAAACAAAAAAGAATCGCATTTTATTGAAGCGTAATGCGGTCGAGTTTCCGAAGAAAATGTTCAAGACTTTATTGAACGGTGTGTTAGAGCAAGATAAAGATTTAGTGATGGAAGGTGTGGCTGATTTCAAAATGGTGACGAAACGCGTTCCTACGGAAGAGCAGAAGCGTGCGTTGGCATTTGCTTTAAAGATCTGTAAGCATACAAAATCAAATACGATTGTCTTAGCGAATGATGGCCAGTTATTGGCTTCGGGTGTCGGTCAAACTTCGCGGGTAGATGCGCTGAAACAGGCCATCGACAAAGCGAAGGAATTTGGTTTTGATTTGAATGGAGCGGTAATGGCATCCGATGCGTTTTTCCCTTTTCCAGATTGTGTGGAGATTGCTGGAAATGCGGGGATTGTTGCCGTAACGCAGCCAGGAGGTTCTATTAAAGATCAGGACTCGATTGCCTATTGCGATGCGAATGATATTGCCATGGTGATGACCGGAATTCGCCACTTTAAGCATTAGGATTATTCGGTAAAAATTTATATTTTTAAGGCTAAGATTCAACAATTAAAAACGGGCAAAGCAATGCGCCTGTTCAACTCATTTAAATTACATTATGTCAGAAGCACAAGATACATCAGCTCAAGATCGGGCAAATTATGGTGCAGATAATATTCAAGTATTAGAGGGTTTAGAGGCGGTTCGTAAGCGTCCTTCCATGTACATAGGTGATACAGGCTTTAAAGGTCTACATCATTTGATTTGGGAGGTTGTTGATAACTCAATTGATGAGGCGTTGGCAGGACACTGCGACATGATCAAGGTGACGATTAATACAGATAATTCCATCTTAGTCGAAGATAACGGTCGGGGTATTCCTACGGGCATGCACACGAAAGAAAAGCGTTCAGCTTTAGAGGTTGTTATGACAGTGCTTCACGCTGGTGGTAAGTTTGATAAGGATACATATAAAGTTTCTGGAGGTCTTCACGGTGTAGGGGTATCGTGTGTGAATGCCTTATCGACGGATTTAAAGGTGACGGTGCATCGGGAGGGAAAGATTTTCCAACAAGAATATAAGATTGGTGTTCCGCAATATCCTGTTAAGGAAATTGGCGAAACGGATCGTACAGGTACTTCGGTATTGTTTAAGCCGGATGAGACCATCTTTACGGTTACTGAATATAAATATGACACCGTAGCGGGTCGTTTGCGTGAATTGTCATTCTTGAATGCGGGAATTCGTGTTCAATTGACGGATTTGCGTGAATTAGACGAGGAAGGCAATGCGCGTTCAGAGGAGTTTTACTCAGAAGGTGGTTTGCGTGAGTTTGTGACATTCTTGGATTCAACACGTGAGCCATTGTTGACAGAGCCTATCTACATGGAAGGTGATAAGAACGGGGTTCCTGTTCAGGTTGCGATGGTTTATAATACTTCGTATACGGAGAATGTCGTTTCTTATGTGAACAACATTAATACCATTGAAGGAGGTACACACGTTGCGGGTTTCCGTGGAGCTTTGACGCGTACGTTGAAGAACTATGCAGATAAGTCAGGTGCGTTAGATAAATTGAAAATTGATATCGCGGGAGATGACTTCCGCGAAGGTTTGACTGCTGTTATTTCAGTGAAAGTAGCAGAGCCGCAATTTGAGGGGCAGACCAAAACCAAATTAGGTAATGGGGAAGTATCCGGTGCGGTTTCAGCAGCGATGTCGGATATGTTGGAAACTTGGTTGGAGGAGCATCCGAAGGAGGCTCGTCAAATTGTTGCTAAGGTAATTTTGGCTGCTCAAGCGCGTCATGCAGCCCGTAAGGCGCGTGAAATGGTTCAGCGTAAAACGGTATTAGGTTCGAACTCTTTACCAGGAAAATTAGCTGATTGCTCAGATTCGGATCCAGAAACATGTGAGATTTACTTGGTCGAAGGGGATTCGGCGGGAGGAACTGCCAAACAAGGTCGTAACCGTGCTTTTCAGGCAATTTTGCCTTTACGGGGTAAGATTTTAAATGTGGAGAAGGCGCAGGAATACAAGATCTACGAAAACGAAGAAATTAAAAACATGATTACGGCATTAGGCGTATCCTTTGGGAAAGATGGAGACGAACGTGCCCTCAACATGGAAAAATTGCGTTATCATAAAGTTATCATCATGACCGATGCGGACGTTGACGGTAGTCACATTCGTACCTTGATTTTAACTTTCTTCTTCCGTTACATGCGTGAATTAGTGGATCGTGGATGTATTTACATTGCACAACCGCCATTGTACCAAGTGAAGAAAGGCCAACAAGTTCGTTATGTTTGGACGGAGGACCAACGGACTCTTGCGATTCAAGAATTAGCTGCTGGAGGTAAAGAGGAAAGTGTAGGTGTTCAGCGTTATAAGGGTCTTGGAGAGATGAATGCGGAACAATTGTGGGAGACTACCATGAATCCAGAATCTCGAACCTTGAAGCAAGTAACCGTTGATTCGGCCATTGAAGCAGATTTGTTGTTCTCCATGTTGATGGGCGATGAGGTTGCTCCTCGTCGTGATTTCATTGAGAAGAATGCGAAATACGCGAAAGTAGACGTTTAGTTCCATGGAGGTTGACTTTAAAGCCTATCATTTGCGTGGGATTCACGCTAGCACTCCGGAGGAAAAGCAACAGATTAATCAAGAACTGAAAGATCTTTACGATTCCTTAACAGAAGCTGATAAACGAATATTTAATTTGGAGCTTCAGAAATTCTTGGCCATCGAAATGGGGCGCTTGGGTTCTGATTATGAAGCGATCAAAAACCAAATTCCAGAAGCCTAATCATGAGTGATTCAAAATTAGACCAAATTATTCACGACACAGAAGATTCCTCTCAGGGGAATCTTTTGTCGTTCCTACAGCCCAAGAACTGGAAGATTAATTTGATGGCACCCCGCGAAGCCAAACGCAAAGTGGAAAAGTCGATGCAAAAGGCGCAAGATACGATTGCGAAAGCTCGTTTTATTTCCCGAGACTTGTCATGGTTGAAGTTTGATGAGCGTGTCTTGGATCAAGCGCGCGATGTGGAAAAGAGTTTATTTGACCGACTGAAATTTTTAGCAATTACTGCATCGAACTTAGATGAATTTTTTACGATTCGGATGGGTTCTTTGTACAATTATTTAGATTTTGGGAAAGAACGCACCGATTATTCAGGTTTGCGCGAAATACCTTTTAAGCAAACACTGATTTCTTCCGCTCAGGAATTTAGTCAAGAAAAACACCGACTTTTCATCGAAGAAATTCTGCCTTTATTTCCCGAAAATGGATTAATGTTGGCAACGCTGGATGATTTATCGGCCGACGAGCTTGCAGACGCGGAGGCATATTTTCATCGGACAATTTACCCGATGTTGACCCCCATGGTTTTTGACCATACGCATACTTTTCCTAGTTTATTGGCAAAAACGCTCATTTTTGGTGTTGTTACGGTTGGTTTTGCTGATAAGAAAAATGCCAAAGGGAAATACGAGAAAGACCGTAAGATTTCGTTTGTTCAGATACCGTTGAATTTGACGCGTTTATATGTGATTGAGCGGGATGATAAAGTTTTGTTCTTGCCCATTGAGCAAATTATTCGTCATTATTTGCAGGTACTTTATCGGAATGTTGAGATTGAATCAACTACTTTGTTTCGCATTACACGAAATGGCGATTTTGATGTGGTTGAACATGAAGATACCGAAACCGATTTTGTGGATGAGGTTAAGAAGAAAATTAAAGACCGAAGACTCGGTCGTGTTACGCGCGTGGAGGTGGAAGAAAATCATTCTGATTTTCTGCTAAATGAAATGTTGAAACGCTGGACATTGGAAAAGTCGGATATCTTCATCAAGAAATCCATCTTGGATTTTACGGCTTTTTGGCAAATTTTAAAGCATCCAGAATTCAAAACTAAATTGGCTCCTAATCCTACCGTTGTTCCCCCCTTGGGACTTAAGTCGGTGCACATAGGCGACATTTTTGAAACGATGAAACGTGGTGATATTTTATTGCATCATCCGTATAATAATTTTGAGCCGGTTATTCAATTGTTGGAACAGGCAGCTGAGGATTCTCAAGTTTTAGCCATTAAGATTACTTTGTATCGTATTTCCAAGCATTCTCGCATTGCGAGTGCATTATTGCGTGCTGCGGAAAATGGCAAACACGTATCGGTTTTGTTTGAAGTGAAGGCACGTTTTGATGAGGAGAATAATATTCGTGAGGCGACACGATTGCAAAAAGCGGGTTGTTTTGTGATTTACGGTATTCCGGGTTTAAAAACACATACAAAATTGTTGCAAGTCATTCGCAATGAAGGATCTCATGTCATGAGTTATGCCCATTTATCCTCTGGTAATTACAATGAAGATACGGCGAAGCTCTATACCGATTTAGGCTTATTGACAACGGATTCGAGGATTACACAAGATATCTCAGAGTTTTTTAATGTAATTACGGGCCATTCGATGCCTACGCATTATGAGCATTTGATTACGGCTCCGCGGGATATGCGTAACCGACTTATCGAGATGATCGATGAAGAAATTGAAAATCATAAGCAGGGGATTCCGGCGGGTATTTGTTGGAAAATAAACTCCTTACAAGATTTAGAAACGATGGAAGCCCTTTACAAGGCTTCTAAAGCGGGGGTGCCGGTTTTATTGATTATTCGTGGCATTTGCTGTATACGTCCACAGCGTGCCGGATTGTCAGATAATATCTTCATCAAATCGATTGTGGGAAATTATTTGGAGCATACGCGTCTTTATTATTTCCATCGTGGAGGTGAACCCAAAGTTTATGGCGGTTCGGCAGATGTGATGGTTCGAAGCTTTGATCGTCGGATAGAATCTCTTTTCGAAATGGTAAATCCACGTGCTAAGCATATGGCCATCACCATTTTAGATTGGAATTTAAGGGATACGGTGAACTCTTATGAAATGCAGGAAGATGGAAACTATTGGAAGGTAGAAAGTAGTGAGCCTTTTAATATTCATCAAGCATTTTATCGAATTACTGAGGAAGATTTAATAGAACAACTTACCTTTGAAAAATATACGGTCAATTTGACTCAAACTGAAAACTAATTTACACCAACATCATACAAATGGAAAGATTTACTGGCTTATTGGGGATTGTTTTAATTTTAGGCGTTTCCTTTCTAATGTCCAATAACCGTAAGGCAATTAATTATCGCACCGTAGGGGTAGGACTTCTACTACAGGTGGGATTAGCCGTATTTATTTTAAAAACAGAAGTAGGACAAGCGACCTTTCAATGGTTAGGGGATTCCATTAATACGTTATTGGGTCAAGCCGACAAAGGTGCACAATTTGTGTTTGGTTCCTTAGTTGATCGTAAGTTGATGTCACAGGCATTCGGAGCCGGCAATGATTATATCTTTTTCTTTAAAGTCGTTCCTACCATTATTTTTGTCGCTGTTTTAGTGAATATGTTTTATCACTTGGGCGTACTTCAACGTGTCGTTTCGACGATGGGAAAAGGTGTACACTGGTTGATGGGCGTGAGTGGAGCAGAGGCATTGTCTAACGTTGCATCTACATTTGTAGGTCAAGTAGAGGCTCAAATCATGATTAAGCCTTATCTGAAGAATATGACGAATTCGGAGTTGATGGCATCCATGACAGGTTCTTTTGCTTGTATTGCTGGGGGCGTTATGGCCGTTTATATTTCTTTAGGAGTTCCTGCGGCCTATTTATTAGCGGCGAGTTTAATGGCTGCACCGGGTGCATTGGTAATCTCGAAAATTATGTTCCCAGAAACGGAGAAGTCGGAGACCGAAGGTTTGGTAAAAATGGACATTATAAAGACACATGCCAACTTAGTGGACGCGGTGGCTGCCGGAGCGAGCGAAGGCTTGAAAGTAGGGATGAATGTGATAGCGATGTTAATTGGTTTTATTGCCTTAATCGCTTTGGTTGACTTAGGTTTAGGACATATTGGTGCATGGATTAACATGCCTACACTTTCCATGAATTTAATTTTAGGAAAGGTATTTTCCGTATTTGCTTTTGCGATGGGCGTTCCTGCACAAGATGTGGAAGTGGCGGGTGCTTTGATGGGTAAAAAGATGGTGGTCAATGAGTTTGTTGCGTATTTAGATATGGTTCATTTGAAAGCGACCTTAGATCCAAAGACAATTGCGATTACGAGTTTTGCTTTATGTGGTTTTGCCAATTTTTCTTCGGTAGCCATCCAAATTGGTGGTATTGGCGAATTAGCACCCTCGCGTCGTTCCGATTTGGCAAAATTAGGCTTTAAAGCCTTGATTGCTGGAACTTTAGCTTCGTATTTATCCGCAACATTAGCCGGTTTATTATTGTAATATGCGCATTGATCCCGAAACCGTCGAGCGAATTAAGCAAACGGCTGCTGTGGCAGACGTGATTGGGGATTATGTAACGGTAAAGAAAAAAGGGGCTAACTATTGGGCTTGCTGCCCATTTCATGGTGAGAAGACGCCTTCTTTTTCCATTTCACCTAGTAAAGGAATTTATAAATGTTTTGGTTGTGGTAAAGCAGGCGATTCCGTTCGTTTTATCATGGACATTGAGGGCCTAGGCTACGGCGAGGCTTTACGTCATTTGGCCAAAAAATATGGCATCGACATCCAGGAAGAGGAGATGACGGACGACCAACTCCTTCGCCAAAATGAGCGGGAGAGTTTGTTGATCATCTTAGAATATGCCAAAGAATTTTTCAAGAAACAATTAATGGAATCCGACGAAGGGAAGTCCATCGCTTTGCCTTATTTTAAGGAGCGAGGTTTCTCGGATGCAACGATACAAACCTTTGATTTAGGTTATAGCCCAGAAGTCTGGGATGTCTTTTTGAAAACAGCGCTCAAGCATGGTTTCAGTCAAGAAATCATCGAGAAAGCAGGTTTAGTCACGAATAAAAACGATGAAGGAAAAGTCTATGACCGTTTTCGTAATCGCGTTATTTTTCCGATTCATAGTGTTGCTGGCAAGGTCATTGCCTTTGGGGCACGTATTCTAAAATCGGATGCTAAGAATCAAGCCAAATACCTCAACTCGCCCGAAACTGTTGTATATCACAAGTCGGCGACCCTGTATGGTATCGCGCAGGCAAAAAATGAAATCCGCCAAAAAGATGTTTGTTATCTCGTAGAAGGGTATACTGACGTGATTTCCTTGCATCAGGCGGGCATTAAAAATGTCGTGGCCTCATCCGGTACGTCGTTGACGATTGAGCAGATTAAGTTGATTGGCCGATTTACCAACCACGTCACGGTTTTGTATGATGGAGATTCCGCGGGGATCAAAGCGGCATTACGTGGAATGGATTTGATCTTAGAAGAAGGTTTACAAGTGAATTTGGTTGTCTTCCCGGAAGGGCAAGATCCTGATTCCTTTGTGCGGTCTATCGGTAGCGAGGCATTTATTGAATATATTCAAAAAGAATCGCGGGATGTAATTTCGTTCCAAGCGAATTTATTCATGAAGGAAGCGGGGGATGATCCCTTCAAGAAATCCGAATTGATTAAGGAAATGGTGCAAAGTATCTCCAAGATACCGGATGCCATCCAGCGGAGCTTGTTTATCCAAAAGACTTCGCAATTGATGCGTTTGGAGGAGGATGTTCTCTTGGCTGAAATGAATAAGTTGCATTTGAAGAAAGTGCAACAAAAATCTATGCCAACGCTTTCTCCACAGAATGAAGCGGAGTTGCAAGCTATGTTTGAGCCAGGTCCTGAGGTCGATGAACCTGTGGAAGTTCAAAATTTGGCTTATTACCAAGAATTGGAATGTATGCGATTATTGGTCAATTATGGACATTTGGAAATAAGTCCTGAAAAAGCGCCTGGTGTGAGTTTATTGCAATATCTGTTACATGAATTAGAGGAAGTGCAATTTCAAACCCCTTTATTCAAAGGCATCCTGGATACGTGTCGGAACGAATTCGCACGTGGGGTAATTCCGGAACCATCCTTTTATTTACATCATTCCGAGGAGGAGGTTCAACGCTTTGCCATTGATGCTTCGTCGGATAAACATATTTTATCAACGGTATGGCGAGATCGACATGAGATTAGGGTGAGAAAGGATGAGGAACTTCTTGAAGATTTCGCATACAAGAATATTTTGCGTTTGCGTAAGGTGTACAACGATCAGCATATTAAAGATGTCATGGAACGCATGGATCAATATGTAGGTGATCCGAATGAAATGAATGATTTATTGCTTGAATTTATTCATTTAAAGGAAATTCAGAAAAATATTTCGCAGGAATTGGGGACAGTTATTGAAAAATAGCGTATTTTCGTTCACGTTAAAATGAAAAGAATTCTATCCATCATGCTATTGTTCGTTCTCCTGTATCAGGCAGGCGGCTTTGCTTTGCGCTTTATTGCGCAGGATACGGATACATTTGAAGCAGGGGAGACGATTGTCGTTGAAATGCCTATTTCTTTGCCCTATCAAACGGATTGGGATGCTCCTCAGGAAGTATCCGGAGAGATTCGTCAAGGCGATAAATTTTACCAAATGAAAGACCAGCAGGTCATCGATGGTAAGATTGTAACGACCTTGGTTGCAGATCAAAATGCCCGTGATCGTTTCTTGGATTTAGCTGCACAGGTGAATGAACACATGTCGGACCAACCCGAAAAGGCACCTGCCAAATCTAAATTAATCAATACCCTTGTAAAAGAATATTGTGCGCATGCGTCAGCATGGGTTCTTTATATTATGGAATGGCCTGCTACGCTACAAGCGCCATCGCATGAAACGTTACCTACCTTGGCATTTTCTGCCGATTTCTTTTCACCTCCAAGGCAAGCTTAAATTTTCTCGATACTTTTTTGTTTTGAAGGTCTATTGACCTTTGAAACCTTACGTGTATTTTAAAATTTAAGCATGAAAAAAATCATACTACTGCTTTGTCTGGCACTACTAGCCGGCAAAGCTGCCAATGCGCAAATGCCGCATGATGGCATTTATATGAATAAAAAATTAGCCTGTGGGGCTGTCATTTATGGGAATTCCTCTTGGACGAATTTCTGGGAAAATCAATTATTTCGTGATAACAAGAATATCGGCCGTTTGACTACGGAATCCGTATCGGCCATGTTAGCCTATGGAATCACCAAGAAGCTCAATGTAATCGCCGTCGTTCCCTATGTGCGCACCCATGCGTCAAAGGGTAATTTGATGGGGCAAGAAGGTCTTCAAGATGCTTCTTTGTGGCTAAAGGCGAAAGGCTATTCTTCGCATGGGTTAACTTTGCATGGGGTGGTGGGTCTCAGTGTTCCCGTTTCGAATTATGTACCTGATTTTTTGCCGATGTCCATTGGAATTGGTTCAAAGGCATTGATCACCCGGGGTATGATTTCGTATGATTTGCCCAAACACCTTTATTTGAATTCCTCTATTGCGTATCAAATGCGAAGCAATGTGCGTGCGGACCGCGATGGGTATTTAGCTGGAAGTCGTTTTTATAATACTTCTGATGTTGCGGTTCCAGATGCTTTTGACGCTGCTCTTCGTTTGGGTTACTTGAAAAAAGATAATCAATTGGAGCTTTTTGCGGAACACTTTTCGTGCATAGGAGGTGATCATATTCGTCGGAATGACATGCCATTCATTACAAATGATATGACAATGACGTCGGTGGGTGTTTATGGGAAATTCCAGCCGAAAACCTTGGGTGTTAATGCGAAGGTTGCTTATGTGGTGGATGGTCAAAATGTGGGCCAAAGTTTTAGCCTTTCCGTGGGGGTGTTATACCAATTTAAATTATAATTCGATGAAATATATCTATACATTATTAGTTTTTGTCTTGCTGGCCTCTTGCACGAAAGAGGTGGATATGGTGGTTGACCAACCTTACGTTCCCTCTAATCTGGATGTTAATGCGGGTGGATGGAAAACCTTTATTGCGTCCGATATTAGTGTATCTACTCCTGTTTTGGTAACGGATGCTACTTATTTGAAGGAAATCGATTCCTTGAAAACGGTGGTTATCCCTTCGTTGACTGCTGCTCAAAAAACAGCCGTTCAATATTGGGGAGCTGGTGCCGTAATGCGTTGGAATGAAATTGCGCGTGAATTAGCGGCAAGATACAATCAAGCTCCCGCTGCGAATGCGGCTGGCATTTATCCCGTGCCGAATGCAGCAGATCCTTTGGCGGATCCGCGTTTTCCATTCGCAAATCCACCTTATACGGCGAGGGCTTTAGCTTATTTGAGTGTGGCGCAATATGATGCATTGGTGACTGCTTGGAAATTTAAGTATCAATACAATCGTAAAGCGCCGTATGTTGTTGATACAACGATTAAGCCTTTATTGCCGGTTACATCCTTGCCAACATATCCTGCTGAAGATGCCGTGGTGGCTCAAGCGAGTTATGTGATTTTACTGGCTATGTTCCCCGGGGAAGGTCCGTTTTTGGCTGAAAAATTAGCGGAGGCGAAAAATGTACGGGTTTGGGCTGGAATGAATGTGGGCTCTGATGTTGCAGCAGGTGTAAAACTTGGAGGAGCGGTGGCTGCTCAAGTCATGGCGCGTGCGAAAACGGATGGAATGAGTGCAGCAAATAACCAAGCGATTGTTCCGGGTTTAATAGCAAATTCCAAGTCTTTGGGCTTTGTAAATCCATGGGCAAGCCAAGAAATTCCTGCACGTCCACCGATGTTACCTAATTATGGCGCTGTGAAAACATGGAATTTTGATCGTGAAACGATGGTATCGATTCGTCCGCCCATTCCTTATTTAGAGGGATCGGCTGAATTCAAGAAGGATTTGGCTGAATTGGAAGCAATCAATAAAAATCAAACGCGTAACCAAGCTGCGATTGCGAATTATTGGGCAGATGGTCCAGGTTCGTATACGCCACCAGGGCATTGGCATCGTTATGCATGCGCGGCAGGAGTTGAGGCCAAATATTCGGAAGTTCGTATGGCAAGAATGTTGGCCTATGTTGGGACTGCCTTAATGGATGCAGGGATAGCTTGTTGGGACACTAAATATTTCTACTACAGTCCACGTCCTCAACAGTTTGGTTTAAAAACCTCTGTGGGACTTCCTAATTTCCCCAGTTATACGTCTGGGCACTCCACCTTTTCATTTGCGGCAGCATCGGTTTTGAGCTCTTTTTTTCCTACCAAAACAAGTTTGTTTAGTGCCTATGCGCAAGAAGCATCTGATTCGCGTGTATATGGGTTAATACATTTCCGTGTTGATTGCTCAATGGGAGGGAAGCATGGTAAGTTGATCGGAGATTATGCGGTGAAGCGTGCCAATGCGGATGGGGCACAATAAATGGGTTTTCTTAAAACATACATGTTATGATAACGATAAGTAAAAATAGATTTCATGCACTTGTTGCAGCGGCATGGATGAATCGCGCGATGATTGCGATGGTCTATATATGGTTTGGATTATTGAAGGTCCTCGGAGCTTCGCCAGCAGAAGGATTAGTGACAAGCTTATTTGATATTACTTT
>DKIP01000085.1 GCA_002454335.1 Cytophagaceae bacterium UBA6715
CTGGTACACTTATTGTGCAAGATCATGGATGAGAAATTAGGTCGCGCTGCTGGAACATCAGTCCAATTAATTACCTATGTTACCGATCGCGCTGGACACGATTTGCGCTATGCCATCGATGCCAATAAAATCATGAAAGAATTAGGCTGGAAACCAAGCCTTCAATTTGCTGAAGGACTAGAGAAGACAGTCGACTGGTATTTATCCAATGAAAAGTGGCTCAATGATGTCACATCAGGTGATTATCAAAAATATTATACGAACATGTATCAAGGACGATAAGATGAAAGGAATCATATTAGCCGGAGGATCTGGCACCCGTTTACACCCATTGACACTCGCTGTAAGCAAGCAATTAATGCCTGTTTATGACAAACCGATGATTTATTATCCTCTATCCATCTTGATGCTATCTGGGATACGTGAGATCTTGATCATTTCAACCCCACATGACCTGCCCCATTTCGAGAAATTATTAGGCGATGGAGCCAGCATTGGATGTAAATTCGAATATGCCGTTCAACCGGAACCGAATGGTTTGGCACAAGCATTTGTCATTGGAGAAAAGTTCATTGGAAAAGAAAAAGTGGCTTTAGTCTTAGGAGATAACATTTTTTATGGTTCTGGTCTTAGCAAATTGTTGCAGGCCAACAATGATCCGGACGGCGGTGTGGTTTATGCTTATTCGGTTAATGACCCAGAACGCTATGGTGTTGTCGAATTTGATTCAACCAATAAAGTGATTTCGATCGAAGAAAAACCAACAAATCCCAAATCGAATTACGCGGTTCCAGGGCTTTATTTCTATGACAATGATGTAGTTGAAATTGCCAAAAACATCGCACCTTCTCCTCGTGGAGAGTACGAAATCACGGATGTCAACAAAGAATACCTAAAACGCGGAAAATTATCGGTAGGTATTCTAAACCGTGGAACAGCTTGGTTAGATACAGGCACATTTGCCTCCTTAATGCAAGCGGGGCAATTCGTTCAGGTAATCGAAGAGCGTCAAGGCATGAAAATTGGCTGTATTGAGGAAGTTGCGTATCGCATGGGCTACATCAATGCTGAACAATTAGAAACGATCGCAAAGCCTTTAGTTAAAAGCGGATACGGACAATATTTATTGAATCTATTACGCTAAGAGGTAGCCTGCTAATAAAGCGGCTGAAAACAAGGCAATGGCCGGCAATTTCCCCGACTGCGCCAATAGAAAAGAGCCCAATACAACGGCGATGGAAACCCCATCGCCGTTGACGATTAATGGCGACATAAAGGTATAAACAGCTACAATCGTCAGACCAACGGATGAAGCTTGAATACCTGCCAAAGAGGCCCGAATAAAGCGATACTGCTTTAATTGGCCCCAAATCCGATACACAAAAAAGATCAAGAAGGTTCCGGGCAAAAACACGCCCAGTGCACCAATCGCACTACCCGTCAACTCGCCTAAAAATCCATAATCCCGCATCAACAACACGCCTAAATATGACGTCAAGGCAAATACAGGTCCCGGAAGGGATTGTGATAGCGCCATCCCGGTCAAAAAATCATCCGAGCGGATCAAGCCTTTAAATTCAACAAACTCGGTATAAAGCACCGGAGCCAAAACCTGGCCACCTCCAAAAACGATACTTCCATTTCGGTAAAAATTTTCGAACATTCGAATCGGATAATAATCCGTCACATGCCCTAAAATGGCTAAACCTAGTAAGAATCCCCAATACAAATTGAAATTTGCCCAAGGGATAATCATTTTATGTTTATTCTGCCGGGGAAATTCCTTGAAATTCAGTGAAGAGATTCCTCCACCTAAGACTAAAACAAGTGGAAAAATATAAGGACTTGGGAAAGTAATCCCAAGCGCCAAGGTTAACAAAAATATAAAGACGTACATCGGGCTTCGAATCACCTTCTGCGCCATCATCCAGCCCGCTTGCAAGATCAAACCAATTCCAACAGGCAAAACAAATTGGAGCACGGCCCGATTTGTCAAATAGGTCATCCCATAAGCCGCAGCAGTCATGATGAAAACGGCAGGCGTAATCCACACGATGAGGGTTAAATAAGCTAAACTTGCCCCTCCCCGCTTTAATCCAATGGCCGTAATCATTTGCGTGGATGTGGGCCCGGGTAACACGGAACAGAGCGCCTGAATTTCAAACAACTCTTCTTCAGTCAAATAGGCCTTTTGGTGAACCAAACGTTTCAAAAAAAGGGCCCAGTGTACCTGTGGCCCTCCAAATGATGTTGCAGCCAAGATCAACACATCCCATAAGAAATTTAGATGCTTTGGCTGTTTCAATTTATTTTTTCTTTAATCCTAATTCGATTAATCGCTCATTCAAAAACTCACCTGCCGACATATCCGTGTATAATTTTGGATATTCCGTTGAGACACAAGATGGCAAACAAGTCAAATCCATTTCAGAGCGTGGATGCATGAAAAAGGGAATGGAATAACGCGATGTTCCCATTTTCTCTCGTGGCGGATTGACCACACGGTGAATGGTAGATTTCAATTTATGGTTGGTCAAACGATCCAACATATCCCCCACATTCACCACAACTTGATCAGGCAAAGCCGTAATCGGGATCCATTTCCCGTCCATACGTAAAACTTCCAACCCTTCTGCTGAGGCACCCATCAACAACGTAATCAAGTTGATGTCTCCATGAGCTGCCGCACGAACGGCACCCTCCGGCAAACTATCCGGATCCGCAATTGGGAAATAATGAATAGCACGTAAAATAGAGTTTCCATTTTTCACACGAGATTCAAAATAATCCTCCGGTAGTTCTAAATAAAGCGCGATAGCGGCCAATAGTGCCTTTCCTGCAGCTTCTAACGTTTGAAATGCTTTGACTGCATTCAGTCCAAATTCAGGATATTCTGCAGGAAATACATTAGCTGGATATTCATCCCATACCGAATCTCCATCCGCTTTATGAGGCTGACCCACATGGTAAAATTCCTTCAAATCCGGCACTTTAAAGCCTTTGGCGGTCTCTTTTCCTTTCCCCACATAGCCACGCTGGCCAGCAATTCCTGGAATTTCATAGGCCTGTTTCAAAGAATCTGGCGACTGAAAAAATGTTTCTACCCCTTGGTATAAAGCATTGGTAAATTCATCGGATAACCCATGACCTTTAATCGCCACAAAACCAATCGTATTGAAAGCTGCACCTAAATCTTGAACAAATTTTTGCTTGCGAACTGGGTCTCCCGATTGAAATTCGGCTAAATCCAAGGAAGGGATTTCATCTAGTAACATAATTGTTGATGTTGTTATTTATTAAATTGCTGGGACACAAAATCCCAGTTTACGACATTCCAGAACGCGTTGATGTAATCAGCACGTTTGTTTTGATATTTTAAATAATAGGCATGCTCCCAAACATCCAAGGCCAAAATAGGCTTTCCTTTCACCTCGGAAACGTCCATTAAGGGATTATCCTGGTTAGGAGTAGATGTAATTACCAATTTACTATCTTTCACAAGTAACCAAGCCCAACCCGATCCAAAACGCGAAGTTGCCGCTTTTCCGAATTCAGCCTTTAAATTTTCTAACGAACCAAAGTCCTTTTGAATTTGAGCCAATAAATCCGCACTCGGTTGTTTACCCGTGGCAGGAGCCAATAATTGCCAGAAAAAGCTATGATTCCAATGTCCTCCCCCATTGTTGCGAACAGCTACAGGCTGAGTAGAAACAGTAGCTAATAACTCCTCCAATGATTTGGTTGAAGCACCCACAGCTTTATTTAAATTATCCACATAAGCTTTGTGATGGCGATCGTGGTGAATTTCCATGGTCAACTTATCAATATGCGGCTCTAAGGCATCAACAGCATAAGGCAATGCAGGTAAAGTAAATGGAGCATTTTCCATCACTTGACGAGAACGAAAACTTGACAAAAGCACTCCGGCTCCCATCAATTGTAAAAATGTATTGCGTTTCATATTGAATAGTTTAATTATTCGTAAATCACCCGACCTACGATACTCCTACCTAACGTAATCTCATCTGTATACTCTAAATCCCCACCAATCGGGATACCGCGCGCAATGGTGGATATTTTAATCGAATATTCCGCCAATTTCTTTGTTAAATAAAATGCTGTCGTATCCCCTTCCATCGTAGGACTCAAACCTAAAATCACTTCATCAAACTCGCCCGAGGCAATCCGTTGGATCAAGGAATCAATGTGTAAGTCACTTGGCGATACACCTGCCAATGGCGAAATTATACCCCCCAGCACATGGTATAAGCCTGTATATTGTCCTGTATTTTCAATGGCCATGACATCACGTAAATCCTCCACCACGCACAAAATCTTCTCATCACGCTTTGTACTGGCACAAATTCCACACAAATCTCCATCGGAAATCATGTGACATTTAGGGCAAAACTTCGTTTCTGTACGCAATTGAACCAAGGCATGTGCTAATTGCAAGGATTGCGTTTCTGGGCGCTTTAATAAATGTAAAGCTAAACGCAAAGCAGATTTCTTCCCGATACCTGGCAATTTGGAAATCTCTTCCACCGCCTGTTCTATAATCCGAGAAGGGTACGTATGCATCATAGGTTAAATATCAACAGATTCAATTTCAGCCGAAATACCTCTTCGACAAATTTCATTGCGCATGCTTAGTAAATCCTCATATAGTCCCGACTTCACACCACATTTACCCCGAAAATGGATCATTAAGGTACATTGCTCGGCTTGTTCAGCGGTATGTTCACACACCTCAATCAAGGTAATAATCACATATTCAAAGGAATTTACGTCATCATTGTAGACTACTAATTGATGACCAAACGAGGTGGCCTCTTCCAATAAAACCTCAACATCCGTTTGCTCTTGTGCTTGTTCAGCAAAAGAAAAAGCGTTCATTAAATCAATATCTTGTGAGAAATCCATATTTTTGAAAGAATTAATTCACCACTTACAAATCTACTAAAAATCCGTTAAACCTCTATGTCTGTACAATTAGCCGGTGGAATTCTAGCCATCTATTTTGGACTTCTACTTGTCATCTCATACATAACGTCGCGTGGAGCGGATACCAACGACTTTTTCACGGCAAATCGGCAATCCCCATGGTGGCTCGTCGCCTTCGGGATGATTGGTACCTCTATTTCAGGATTAACCTTTATTTCAGTGCCTGGAGCAGTTGGAAAAACCTATTTCACCTATTACCAGGTTATATTAGGCCATTCTTTGGGCTATTTAACTATCGCATTGGTGTTAATGCCATTGTATTACCGACTCAACCTCATTTCGATTTATGGCTATTTAGAGAAACGCTTTGGGTTTTGGGCCTATAAAACCGGCTCGGCTTTTTTCCTATTATCTCGTACGATTGGCTCAGCAGCACGCTTGTATTTAGCTGTAAATGTGCTCCAAATCGCCATTTTCGAGCCGATTGGCGTACCCTTTGTCTTAACTGTTTTTATATCCATTGCGCTTATTTGGTTGTATACACATCGCGGAGGCGTTAAAACGATTATTTGGACCGACACCTTGCAGACCTTGTTTTTGTTGGTGGCCTTGTTCATTACGAT
>DKIP01000071.1 GCA_002454335.1 Cytophagaceae bacterium UBA6715
TTAGATACCTATTCCTTACAAGAAAAATTAGGGGATTTGGCGGGTAAAAACATCGCGATCATTGGGGATATCCTCCACTCACGTGTCGCTCTTTCGAATATTTATGCCTTGAAAAAACAAGGGGCCAATGTCCGCCTTTGTGGACCTAGCACCCTGATTCCGAAGCACATACAGTCACTGGGCGTCGAAGTTTCTCACGATGTGAAAAGCACGTTGCAATGGTGTGATGCGGCTAATGTCTTGCGGATACAGTTAGAGCGCCAACAAATCAAATACTTCCCAAGCTTACGTGAATATTCTCAATTCTTTGGAATCACGCGTCAAATGTTGGAAGAGTTACCAAAAGAAATTGTCTTGATGCACCCAGGCCCGATCAATCGCGGGGTGGAATTAAGTTCCGATGCGGCAGATTCCCCTCATTCAATCATTTTAGATCAAGTAGAAAATGGCGTGGCGGTTCGGATGGCGGTGTTGTATTTACTAGCTTCGCGCGGCTAATAAATCCTTATAGACTTCGAATAATTGATTCCCTGTAATTTGATTTCCACAGGCATAATGACCCAATGGACATGATTTTTTTCCATGGTCACCACAAGGCCGACATTCAAGATTATTAACCTCAACAATTCGATTTAAAGAAGCCAAAGGCCCAAACCCAAAGGCAGGTATCGTCGAACAAAATACCGCAACCGTAGGCGTATCTACTGCCGAACAAATGTGCATTGGCCCAGAATCATTCACAAAAGACATTAAGCTATGTTGGTAGATTCGAATCGCATCGACTAAGCCATGTTTGCCAGCTTCATTGACGATCTTGCTTTCCGGACAGGCCTGCTCTATTTCCTCAGCTAAATGAACTTCATTCGGGGCACCCATTAACACCACAGGCTGGGATGCGGGCAAAAGCTTAATGAAATCAATCCAAACGCGAACAGGTGTCCGTTTCGTTTCCCAAACAGATCCCGGAGAAATACAGATATAATCCTGGACAGGCAAATTATTGTCACCAGGAAGAGACAAAAAGGGCTTGTAAACCTTAGGGCCTAACCAAGAAGTTAATAATGCCGTATTGCGTTCCGTTTCATGCTTTCCAGTTCCCCATTCGTGCTTCACTCGTTCCGTAAAGAACCAAGACAAGGGGTTTTTATCGAATCCAACGACCTTTTTAGCGCCAATTGACAAACTCAAAAAGCCCATGCCAAAGAATCGTTGAGCCACAAATACCTGATCAAAGCTTTCCACTTTTAAATCCTTTTGCAAAACTTTCCAAGAAGCCCATTTGTGCTTTTTATCATAAGCCCAAACTTTGGTAAGATTCGGATGAGGATAAGCTTGAAAAATAGATTCATTCCCTTTGCGAACCAATAAATGAATGGATGTATCCGGAGATTCGAGGCGAATTTTCTCCAACAAAGAACTAATCAGAATGGCGTCACCGAGGAAAGCCGTTTGAATAATAAGTACTTTGTTTGATATTGACATGAAAGAAATATGCGTGATTCGGCATAAAATTAGTTAATTTTGAAATCTTTTGCGCTACGATTATTTATGAATTCAATTCAGTTAACAACTTTGGACAATGGGATAACGATTGTTCACCGGCAAGTTCAACATACCGAAATTTCACATTTAGGTATCATGTTGGACATCGGAAGTCGGGACGAGTTGGACAATGAACAAGGATTAGCGCATTTTTGGGAGCATTTAGCCTTCAAGGGTACCCAAAAGAAGAATAATATGCAGATTATCAATCGCCTCGAGGTAATCGGTGGTGAACTGAATGCCTATACGACAAAAGAAAAAATCTGTTTTCACGCATCAGTTTTGAGTCCCTATTTCGAGCGGGCTTTAGAATTAATCACCGACATCACCTTTCATTCGACTTTTCCAGCGAAGGAAATTGAGAAAGAGCGCAGTGTAATTTTGGAGGAAATGTCCATGTATTATGAGGCTCCGGAAGATGCGATTCAAGATGATTTTGACGAACTATTATTCCCAAATCATTCCTTGGGTATAAATATTTTAGGCACGAATGAAACCGTTAATTCGTTCAAAAAGAAAGACTTAGACGCCTTTATTGCACGTAATTTAGATACAAGCAGGATTGTGATTTCATCGATCGGAAAGCACAGCCACGACAAAGTATTTAAATGGGCAGAAAAACATGTAGGTCAAATTCCGATTAAACGGAATCAGGTGAAACGCATGACGCCTCCTAGTATGTTGCCCGTAGAGCGCGTGACCAAACGGGGATTGAATCAGTCGCATGTGGCATTAGGCCGACAATCCTACGCGATCAAGCATCCCGATCGATTGGCATTTTTCATGTTGATCAATTTATTGGGGGGGCCATCCATGAATTCTTTGTTGAATGTTTCCATTCGCGAAAAAAGAGGCTTGGTTTATTCCATTGAGGCAAATTTCACATCTTACGTTGACTCGGGTTTTTGGGCGATTTATTTTGGCACGGAATCGAACCAAGTGAATAAATCAATCAAATTGATACACAAGGAATTCGATAAATTAAAGGATCGCAGTTTAAGTCCGGCGCAATTATTGAAGATAAAATCCCAATTAAAGGGCCAAATGGCCATGGCGGAGGAAAGCAATTTGAATTTCATGTTGATGATGGCCAAAAGCCTCCTAGATCGCGAGAAGATTGAAACGATCGAAGAAATTTTTGAGCAAATTGATCTAGTTTCTTCCGAGCAATTACAAAGCTTAGCGCAGGAAATGTTTCAGTCGGAGCAATTAAGTTACTTGATTTTTGAACCCTAATTCCGGTGCATCTTTACCTGCATATTCCCTTTTGCCATCAAGCCTGTCACTATTGTGATTTTCATTTTTCTACGCGTTTGTCGGGAAAAGCGGCATTGGTTGAAGCATTGATCAAAGAAATTGAACTGCAAAAAGATTACTTAGGAAGACGCGAGCTATCGACCATCTATTTCGGAGGTGGAACTCCGTCGACCTTAAGTCCAAGGGAATTATCTTCCATTTTCAAGGCAATTGACAAGCATTTTGAGGTTTTAGTTGGGGCAGAAATCACCTTAGAAGCCAATCCGGAGGATTTAACACCCGAATACCTGTCGGCCTTAAAGGAATTAGGTGTAAACCGACTGAGCATCGGAATTCAATCATTTCATGCGTCAAATTTGACATTTATGAATCGGAATCATGATGTCACACAAGCTCGAAAATCGATTCAGGATGCACAAGCCATCGGTTTAAACAACATCAGCATCGATATCATTTATGGAATTCCATCGAACGATATGGACATGTTGGAACAAGATCTCGCGGCCGCAGTTGCCACGGGAGTCCAACATATTTCAGCATATAGCTTAACCATTGAACCGAAAACGGTCTTTGGACATCAGTTGAAGAAAGGCATATTTAAAGAAACGCCAGAGCAACACATGGCCGCAGCCTTTGAATTCACGCATCAATACTTAGAAAAGCAGGGTTTCATGGCGTATGAGACGTCAAATTTTGCTAAAACAGGATTTGAATCCCAGCATAATTCGAGTTACTGGAGGCAGGAATCGTATTTGGGAATAGGTCCAGCGGCGCATAGTTTTAATCAAACGACCCGACAGTGGAATGTGTCGAATAACACGACTTATGTCAAGCAATTAGCCTCAGGCATCATTCCTGCGGAAGTGGAGATATTAAGCCCGGAGAATCAAATCAATGAATATATCATGACCCAACTGCGCACGCATTGGGGAATTGATTTGAATTTTTTGCGGGAGCGCTTTGCTGCCATTGAAACTCCCTTTCCTGATAATGAGATTTTAGGATGGGTTTCTTCAGGTTATGCAACGCTAGAAAATGACCGATTAAAACTTAAAGGCCAAGGGAAATTAATCGCAGATGGCTTGGCGGCGGAGATTTTTATTGTTGGCGAATAAACGCTTTGGCAAACCTTTCAGGATTGCCAAAGTTTGAGACGAATTTCATTCGTCAACTCCTCAGACTAAAATCTGAGGTTATATAATATGTATTAACACCAGACTTCAGTCTATGGCACGGTTTATAACCCCAAACTGAAGTCTAGGGAATTAAAACAAACAAAAGGTCTAAAGACTCAATTGCTTCTATCTTAGCTCATTTTTTGTATTTTTGCCTTAACAACAATACGGAATTTACTCAATGGCCAAACGCGTCGATCTTAGCAACACTTCTCGCTCTACCCCTCGTGGCAACAAGTTTGACCGTTTAAATAAATCACCTAAAAAAGGGTCAACTTCCTTCTTAAAAAAAATAGGCCGATTACTATTATACATTTGGATCAGCACCATTGTGGCCGTTGTCCTTTTCAAATTTGTTCCTGTTTACTTCACTCCTACGATGGCATCGCGCAAAATCGATGCGCTTATGGATGGCGAACCGAGCAAAATTCATAGCCAGTGGACTTCCTACGAGGAAATCGACCGGAATTGTCCATTAGCCGTCATCGCTTCAGAAGATCAATTATTCCCTGAACACCATGGGTTTGATTTTGAAGCAATGGGAACCGCTTTTATGAAAAACCAAAAAGGAAAACGAATTAAAGGGGCGAGTACCATATCCCAACAAGTTGCCAAAAACGTATTTCTTTGGCAGGGTCGCTCCTATTTCAGAAAAGCCCTAGAAGCCTATTTTACCGTATTAATTGAGTTTATCTGGGGAAAAGAACGCATCATGGAGGTCTATTTAAATGTCGCTGAAACAGGTAAAATGACCTTTGGTGTCGAAGAGGCTTGTCGGCGATATTATGGCCACACTTCCGCAGAAGTAAGTACCACGGAAGCTGCGCGCATTGCTGCATGCTTACCCAATCCCATTCGCTTTTCAATTAAAAACCCTTCGGGTTATGTCAGCAAACGTACTTCGTTCATTAAACGCCAAATGAGTGCTTTAGGAGGTAAGAAATTCCTAAGAAACTTATAATAGTTCGATGGTTGGGTCCCAGAAATGGGATTTAAAATCAAGTATTTGATCATCTTGAACGCGAATTCCTTCAGAAGCTAGCAATTCTTGCATGCGTTCTCCACCGAAAAAATTCTTACCTGTCAGCACCCCATTGCGATTAACCACGCGATGTGCCGGGATGTCCGAAAGCGT
>DKIP01000011.1:0-557 GCA_002454335.1 Cytophagaceae bacterium UBA6715
TGCTCAGAAGGAACTAATCCGAGTGAGATTTTGGCCTATCTAAAAGAAAAGGTATTACCTGAATTCCCAGGCCAACACATTCACATCCTGAAGGACTTCCCAGCGGAAGAACTTCCCTATTTCCAACAAGACATTTTCAAAAAAAGCCTAAAATTCACATCACAACCCAGCATGTGTTTTAGCATAAAAGATGCATGGTCAAAGGAACAGGATTACGTTAACGCACTTTCCAAAAAATACCGCGACCAATATAAACGGGCTAGAAAAAAGGCCGAGGGGATCGAAAAACGCCAATTAAGTCTGAGCGAAATCATTGAACAAGAAGAGCGAATTTATGAGTTATATGTCCACGTGGCTGAAAACGCTCCGTTTAACACCTTCTTTTTGGCAAAAAATCATTTCAGCGCTTTGAAAGAAAATATGGGCGATGCCTTTCGATTTTTCGCTTATTTTGAAGCAGGGAAACTCGTTGGATTTAACACGCTTTTCCAACATGACGAAGTATTAGAAACCTACTTCTTGGGCTATGACCCAAGCATCCAAAAAGAAAAAATGCT
>DKIP01000011.1:624-35167 GCA_002454335.1 Cytophagaceae bacterium UBA6715
GCCATTGTCAATCAATTCAAGCATATTAATTTTGGAAGGACTGCGATGGAAATTAAAAGTTCCATAGGTGCTGTTCCCGTCAACATGTATGGCTTCATGGAGCATCAATACCCATGGATAAATCGTTATTTATCGAGCATTTTTCAATTATTAGAGCCCGAGGTTTCTTGGATACAAAGGCATCCTTTTAAATCTTGACATTCCCATAATCTTTAAAAGAGTATGATTCCTTACCTTTCATGAAATATTCCATTTCATGAAGCAATTCTATTTTCTTTTCCTTTGCCTAGTCGCGATTCAGCCATTAAAAGCCCAACAAATCCTTGAAGTTCCAGGACTCGATGAATTCTCCAAAATAGATACCAGTAATTATTCTGTCCTTCCTAGCGGGCGTTATGTTCGCCCTGCCGGAAATACCATACGCATAACCGATGACCCTTTTGGTTTATCGATCAGCCCAAACAAAAAATGGGCGATAACGATACACAATGCAGCCTTCACGCGCATTAATTTGATCAATCAGACGGCAAAGCGATTTCCTGAGTTTGGTACTCCCGACAAAAATTCGCCCTATGGGAAAAGCTCCTTTCTAGGCATCGTTTTCGATTCCAATAGCCAAAGCTTTTACCTAAGTGGCGGAGATGCTGGCAATGTTCATCAAGTAGATATCGAAACTGGAAACGTAATACGAACGATTTCAATCGATGGTATAATCGGGGACAAAAACTTCCAAGATAGTTTTGCATCCGACATGGCTATCCTACCTGAAACCCATGAACTACTCGTGCTTGATCAAGCTAATTTCCGCATGGTCCGAATTGACCTAAACACAGGGAATTTGAAATCTAGCACGCCAACTGGCAGGATACCTTTTGGCATAACGATAAGCCCAGATCACCGATTCGCGTTCGTTGCGAATGTAGGCATGTATGCTTATCCCCTTGTTAAAGGAACGACACCCGAAAATTTGCAATCGCAATACATTCCACATCACCCATACGGGAACGATACGAAGGAATCTAGAGAAGGAACGCGCGTGGCAGGAAAGGAAATTCCGGGTTTAGGCGATCCGCGTGCCGATGAGGCAATGAGTGTATACCAAATAGATTTGCGAACAAATCAGACTGTACAGATTTATAAACCAGGATTTCAAATTGGCGAAATGGTTGAAGAGATGGAAGTAGTAGGTGGTTCAAGTCCTAATTCCATTGCAGTAGGCTCGCAATATGTTTACGTAAGCAATGCGACAAACGACAACATTGCAGTCATTGATTACAGAAGTAAAAAAATCCTTACACATATTCCGATTCAATTTTCAAAACTGCTGGATAAACGCAGAGGCTATTTACCTTTTGGTCTGTCCTTAAGTAAAGATGAGAAAACATTGTATGTCACGCTACTCGGTTTAAATGCCCTAGCCATTATTGACGTTACATCGCAAAAAACGAAAGGTTTTATTCCAACGGGCTGGGGACCTACGCGTGTTAAGTTGTCTGAAGACGAAAAAACAATTTATGTAACATCTTGTCGGGGCTATGGTGCCGGACCAAACGGAGGAGCAGGCTATGTGGCACCCAAACAAGGAACTTACATTGGTGACGTGCAATTAGGCACATTTCAGGCCATTCCTGTACCTACAGCTACAGAATTAGCGAAACTAACTCAGGTCGTTCAAAATAATACCTACGTTGTGAAGGACGGCTCAACGAGAGGAAACAAAACCTTCTCCGTCGCGAAACCTGGAAAATCTCCGATCAAACATATTGTGTATATCACAAAGGAAAACAGAACTTTCGACGAATTTTTCGGGCATTTTAAAGGCGCAAAAGGAGATTCTACCTTAGCTAGGTATGGCATGAATCGTACCGTTTACGAGAAGAATAAGACCATCAAAAATGTAGATGTGAGTCCAAATCACCAACAAATTGCAAATGCATTCGCAATGAGTGACAATTTCTATTGCGATAGCGATGCGTCGATTCATGGTCACCATTGGATGATGGGAGTTATTCCCAACGAATGGGTTGAGACAAATTCAAGTGTAAGCAAAACAGGAAAATTATTCTCCGAAGCACCAGGTCGAAGACGCCCAGGGTCAACAGGAAGTATGGATCCAGAAGACTATGCTGAAATTGGTGGAATTTGGGAAGCATTAGAACGTAAAAACATTTCCTTTTACAATTTTGGTGAGGCAAATGAAACGGGACATGTTCGAGAAGATTGGTCTGATACTTTAACGGGTGCAGGGCATATCGTGATGGTACCCATGCAAAAAGCTCTCTTTTCAAAAACAAGCCACAACTATGCTGGATTCAATACGAGCATTCCTGATCAATTTAGGGTTCAACAGTTTGAAACAGAATTCACCGAAAAATGGCTGAGTGGAAAAGAAAAAATGCCATCATTAATAACCATCCAATTACCCAATGATCATGGAGGTGATTTGGATTCAACAGCGGGATTCCCATTTCGGTCTTCGTTTATGGCCGACAATGATTTAGCCTTAGGTCGTATGTTACAATTTTTATCTCATACGCCCTATTGGAAAAACATGCTTGTTATAGTCACGGAAGACGACCCACAAGGGGGTGTGGACCACATTGATGCGCACCGAAGTATTTTAATGATGGCGGGACCTTATGTAAAACGTGATTATGTATCGCACCGACATGCTAATTTTGGCTCGATTCTAAGGGTCATTTATACCCTATTAGGTGTTCCTGCAGTAAATCATTATGACCAAACAGCGAGTGTACTAGATGATTTTTTCACAGAGACGCCCAACTTCAAACCTTATCAATTTAGCTTCCCGGACAAGCGCATTTTTGATGCGGACAAAACAATGATTCGCTATAATCGTAGTATCGACTGGCGGAAAATCAAGAAAACCGTGGAGATGGATGACGAAGATGAGCAACGAAAAAACCACTAATTACCACAAATAGCTCAGTTGGAGTTGTAAATTTCTTCCCATTCCATCTATCCCTGATCCGTGCATGCGGTAAGGAACATTCCCTAAATTCTCGCCCTGCATTCCGAAACGAATGTGGGGCGAATATTTATAGATTGCCTTTAAATTGAAAATTACCCATCCCGCTGTACCTGTCGGCTTCATTCGATTATCAGCTAAATCTCCTGCACTCAACCGATCTTGTCTCGCAGCAAAAAGGCATATTCCAGCCATTTGTACCTTTCCATGCTGATACTTTAATTCCACCTGTCCAAACAAAGGTGGTATGCGACGCATAGGCTCCGCTTGACTTATTAGTTCTCCCAATGTATAGGAAAGTTGATTTGATATTGTCAAATTTTGACCCAAGTAAACTTGATTCATCCACTCAAATCCCGTCAAGAAAGCTTGACCAACGTTTTCCTTTCGATACACAGGATATCCTTGAATCACTTGCGATGTTTTAATCCGGGAAATCAATTGACTTAATTCCGTATGGAATACAGAAAACTCTGAATTCCACTTATTCGTATGAACCCTGATACCTAGATTTTTCGTTATTGAAGACTCAGGCTTCAAACCAAAAGCTGGTAATTCATAGCGAAAGTCAACGACACCCAAACTCCCTAAATCATCCAAATTGGGAGCTCTAAAACCCGATGCAATAGAAGCAAATAAGGTCATTTTTTTTCCTAAAGCCACAGAGGTCCCCAAATCATATACCCAAGCACCTTGTGAAACGATGGCATTCCCTACGGTCGTATCAGGCAAAAAAGCTTGCGTTTGTTGGTACCTCAGCCCCGCATGTACCTGCCAATTTTGAAGATTCCATTCATGAAGACTAAAGGCTGATGTTGTTGCATACGTAGAGCCAGTCGGATATAAGCCTCGTAAAGGAATGTTGGATGTATTTAGCTGATCTATACGACTACTTGTAATGTCATCTGCATAGTATTCAATTCCATGTGAACTAGACCATGAATCATTCCATCGACTTTTTACTTGTCCAATTATTCCTAGGGTTCTCACCTGATCCTCTTCATTGCGCATGGTCAAGCTTCCATTTTTTTGCATAGCCCTTTTTTCTATACTTTGTTGGATGGATGCCGTTAATTCCACTTGATCAATCCAAGGGTGCTCTCCCTGATAAATTAAACGACTATATGCCCTTCGGTATTCCTGCCCAGTCATTTCGTTAATCGCATAGTTTTCAAGCTGCACCTTATGGTACACAGGAACATGATCTTGGCTATTTTGCTGAATCAAATTCTCCCAAAGGATATGCTTTCCTATTTTTTGACGGTATTGAGCAGTCAGATTTTGTTCGTCATAGCCTGTAGGGCGCTGAAATGCGCCATCACATCCACGCGTAATATCCCCAAATTTCTTTTTTGCGGCAAGGATCGAAAAACTAGACCGAGCTCTTTGGTAATAAATTTTACTAAGCGCACTCGTTTCCATCCCTTGACTTATGCCCCGAAGGAGTACTTGGCCAGTCCAATGGACTAAGGCACTAAACTGAGGTTTGGCAGTCATCAATTGAACAGCACCTGTCAGGGCATCTGAGCCATATTGAACGGAACCTGAACCGCGTAGTACTTCGACCTGTTCCAATGAAAATGGATCAATGGTATTCAAATATTGATTAGGTCCGTAACGAAATGTCGAATTATTGAATCGGATTCCATCCAATACTAACAAGGTTTGATTACCCGTTAAGCCACGAACAAACAGCGAACCGCCACCTTGGTTGGTTCGTTGAAGAAATACCCCTGGAACCGATTTAAACAATTCGGGCGTATTGGGAATTTGATCTCCCTGTACACGTAATCCCAAAACAGGCAAGGCAACACGTGCATGATTAACCGGCAGCCTACTGGCACTGACGACTACATTCACTAAAGTGTCCGAAAGGCCAGCAAAGACTAATCGGACACCAAGTAAACTCATAAAAACCAACTGCATATTAATCGATATCTGTACCCGATACTGTTAAAATAGCGGCTCTACGTGGAGCTGGCATCACCGAATTTTCACCTTTCACCGCCTTCCAAATCACTTCACTAAACTCTAAATCCGGAATAGAATCTTCCTTTTTAAAATCAAATTTCAAGCTCTTTTGGGCACTAGGTGTATCTAAAACATTAATTTCAGTCAAACTCGTACGAGGCATTTCATGGACAAAAGGACTAAGGTTAGCCTCTGGCGTGAAACTGCGGAACATTGGTGTTGCAGCAGCATCGTATTGACTCATCGGCGGCAAGCCTAAGATTAATTCCATCGTACGCAACATCGAAGAAGTAGAATATGGCGTATGGTCGACAAAGCCCCGTTTTACAAATCCACCAGCTACATAAGCCGTTGTACGATGTGCATCTACGTGATCTGGACCATTTTGTGCATCATCTTCAACAATAAATATGGCTGTTTCTTTCCAAATGGAGGATTTAGATAAATGCTCAACAAATAAACCAATTGCATAGTCATTGTCTGCTACGTAGGCAAAAGGCGTTTTTTTGCCCAAGCGCTGGCCTTCGGTATGATCATTGGGAAAATGCAAGGAGTTAAAACGAGGCACCTGCCCAGCAGCAAGTAAACGATCAAAATCTCTTTTCCAGGCATGAAAGCGTGTCGTATCCATTACATTTTGATCAAATGATGCAAAATCAGAACAGAAATGGTTTGCGATCACTGGGATATTGGGCTTAAAATTATCCGCAAACTCCCCATATGTCCGATAAGAAATACCTGCTCGTTGGCAATAATCCCAGATAAATCCATTTTTCGGATTGGCAATCAAACGATTCCCTTCACCATCATATTTTCCCCCACGTCCACCATACGAAGTTGGCCATGTTTTCTCCAAATAATCGGTTGCATGCGCTGATGTAGACCAATTATGTCCGTCAGAACTAACCTCCCCATCCACAAAGAAATTATCTAATAAGACAAAATCCTTCACTAATTTATGTTGGTTTGGGGTGTATTTTTCCCCAAATAATAATAAGGTAGTATCCCCATTTCCACCTGTAACATCTGACAAAACTTGGTCATACGTACGATTTTCTTTCAATATGTAAAACACATATTTGATCGGTGAGGCATCCCCTACTTTCATGGGAATTGGATTCCCTGTTTCTCCCAAAGCGTTCAACTCACGTTCTTTGGTGTATGGTGTATTTTGATACACAGCTTTAGAAAGCACGGCTAATTCTTGAACAGTAGGTTCCATAAAAACGGACATCGTACCTTTCATCAAACCTCCAATATAACCCGTACGTACTTTTCGATTATTATCTGATTTTTGGTAAGTCACCGTTTGCTTTTTCTCGATGGGATTTGGGCCATCTGGATTTGCAAACGAAGAAAATCCTTTACCATTCGCCACATAAAGTTTTTCCTTCACGACTTGAATCGATGTAGGATACCATCCCACAGGTATAAAACCTAAGGATTTAGATTGGCCCAACTTCTCCACTTCAAAAACTGCCAAACAATTATTGTCGGCATTCGAAATATACAAACGATCCTCATCGGCCGATAAAGCCAAACCATTCGTCGAGCTACCTTCTAGTGCATTAGGCACTAAAGCAGCATTTAGGACCTCAACTTCCTTCTTTTTAACTAGATCGACCACAGAAACGGAATTATCATTTCCATTCGCCACGTACATCGTCTTTCCATTTTTGGTCAATAACATTTCGTTCGGATGGTCCCCTACTGAAATGGCAGGCAAAAATTGTTGGATGGCAGTTTGGAAAGGAAGTATTTGCTTAGCACCCCAAACAGAGATATATAAAACATCCTTTTTCTTGTTCAATAAACAAGTAAATGCCTCCGCAGGTAATTTGTGAACTGCAAGGATATTTTTAGTTTTTGCTTGAATCATATACAAGGAATTATTTTCCTTCGTAACCACATAAAGCAAATCTTTGGCATCATCATATTCGATACCTGCCGGCGAAATATTCGCTTTTTTATCCGTGGACAAAACTATTTTATCTTTCTCAACAAGCTGCCTATCCTGGATTTCAAAAACAATAATCACGTTATCATTCCCCCCGGAAACAAATACCGTTTTGTTGTCGGCGGCCACCTTCAAACCATACCATGATTTAGGCAATTCTTTGGAATCCAGCACCTGATTACTAGCTACATCAATCAACTGTAAGCTTTGAATGCTTTGGCCATTATTCGTAACCAAAATATACTTTTGATTAGGGGACACGACAACATTCAAAGGTAAATCACCTAAAGGAATAGATGAACCATGTGGAGATAATTTCCAACCGTTTGGAAGCGTCACACGCTTCGAATTCAATTGATTTTGTAAATCAGATTGCCCTTGCAATTGAAGGCTAGCTATCAAAGCGCAAAAAAGGATTAAACAACGCATATACCTGTTTTTTTTATTGAATTTAAGATAAATGATTCAGCTTTATAGATGCTTCGATATAATTTAACAATTTGTTTTTACCGCTTTTTTAAGACAAATTCATCCCCTACATTCCCATCGGATTGTAGCCATTTGAGTTTGAAGGATTTTTGATCAATATCCAGCAAAACCGAACCACCTATCGTATTATTCGTGTAAACGGAAGACTTCATAGGATAACCCGGTCGCTGTCCTCCAAACTTACCTCCGGAACCACTGACAACATAGATAACCCCTTGACCCTTAGGACCAACTACATAATGGTTCTTGTCAGTGGATTGAGCAACGATATGCGATGCAGCGTCAAATGTTTCATTGATTCCATAATGTCCTCGCATCGGGAAACTGCGTTCATAGACGTGGCTATGTCCCGCGATAACTAAATCCACATTATATTGCTCGAAAATAGGATTCACATGTTCGCGTAAGGATTTCATGTCCAACTCAACATCCGAATCATGTGAACCTTTGGAATAAGGAGGTTTATGAAAATAAACAACGACCCATGGTAATTTATTCGCTGCTAAATCAGCTTTAAACCAATCCACTTGATTCCCCTTCCCATCTTTCAACATCAGGCCAGAGGCTTCTTGCATTTCCGTATCCAAGGCTACCAGATGAACAGGACCATAATTCACGGAATAATACGATTCCGAGTGAGAAGGAAGGCCTCCTCCCTGCCCTTCTACAGGCATATTGAAAATCTTGAAATAAGGCGGTTCACTCGGATTGTGCTTACCTGCATAATCATGATTTCCTGGAGAAGGATAAATAGGTAAGTTTTGTAAAAATGCATCCTGATACACATCAAACACATTTTTTTGATATTCTTCATCTTTGCCGTTGTTGTAGGCATTGTCTCCCAACCAGATCCAAGCATCAGGACGGTTTCCCTGCGTGAAAGCTTCGATGGAATTCATAACAGCCTTTTGACTGGCGGAACCATCTCCAAAATCCCCCAAAGCCCAAATGCGCACAGATTCTTTTGATCCAAATGCTGGCGCTGTAACTACATATCGATTCTTGTCAAAAGACTTGCTATCAATTTGATAGGCATAACGCGTCGCAGGTTTTAGTTGATCTAATTTAAGTACATGATCTTTAACTCGGTTCGTATCTATTGCCCTCAACACCTTTCCCTTTGACTGATAATATACCTGGCTTGGGGAAGGAATATCAGTACGCCAATGTACCAAAACGGATGAAGGAGTAACCGATTGCAAGTAGGGGCCGCGAACGATTTGCGCTTTTTGACCAAGACTCACGCTTACTTGAAATAGAAGTAATAGGAGTATTGTTTTCATCTTCGTTCAAAAAAAAAGGCGCCGAAGTAATGCTTGGCGCCTTAAAGATATTGAATTTTAATAACCTTGGTTCTGCTTCAAATAACCTGGTAGGTTAGAAGCACCATCAATTGCTGTTTGAGGAATAGGAAATAAACGCTTGGTTTTATCTGAATTCGTTTTTTCTGTCCAAGAAGCTTCGTACTTATTGAAACGAATCAAATCCGTCCGACGTTGTAATTCCCAATAAAACTCAAAACCACGCTCACGAAGTAACAAATCTAAATCGATGCTAGTTAATGCCGTTGCAGGAGAATTGGCTGTACGGGCTAAACGAACTTTATTCACATCCGCTAAGGCAGCTGCCGCATCATTCGATTTACGCAATTTAGCTTCCGCACGCATCAAATATACATCCGCTAAACGAACGATCATGATATCCGCTTCACCAAAATTACGTCCAGATGACGATTTATCCGAGAATTCATACTTCTCCACGCGGTACCCTGCGCTGTAATCACTTCCAATTGTTGTAAAGTCGACTTGTTCTGTATGAATCACAGCTGGACTTCCCTTTCCACGGCTATTCATCAATTTCCCTACCTTGAGTGACTTACCATCCGCACATTTAACAAATGCACCCGATGCATAGATTAATCCATATTGCTGACCGCGTAAAATTCCACGGTCAATTTTATAAGTCGCTGGATCCACACATTGGTTATCAGCTTTAGCAACATTCTGCTTGTAGAAACGAGGATCAGCTACAGCAGGATCTACTGAACCATACGCAGATACCCACGATTGATAAAATGTAGGCGTAATTGCTGGTCCATCTGTACCATTCGCACCTGGATAAGCTGGCAAAGGACGTTGATCGTTAGCAAGCGAGAAGTAAGACATACGGTTATGACCATTCAATTCAGCTCGTTGGTCTACGGCAAAGATTAATTCCTTATTCGTATGATTTACGTTACTGAAAATATCCCAATAATCAGTCGACAATGAATATTGACCAGCGTTAATCACCTTATCAGTGTATTCAACAACCTTATCCATTTCATCAGATTTGAAGGTAGGAGTTCCATAAGGATCACGCCAAACAGCTGAATTCAAGTACAAACGTGCCAATAATGACCAAACAGCTCCTTTTGTTATACGTCCTGGACCAGCTGAATTTGTTAATACGGGCTCAACGGCTAACAATTCATTTTTAATGTAAGTAATTGCAGCATCTCCACGTAAAATCGCAGTTACATCACCTAAATCTTCTTTTGAAAAGGCAACGCCGAACAAATCTAACATGACCATATTGTAATAAGCACGCATTCCACGTGCTTCCGCAGTATATAATCTAGCGTTTGAATCCTTGTTCGTTTTCAAGGAATTAATCGCTGTAACCGATCTTGAAATACCTGCTAATACCGCATTCCATGTATTTTTAACATTTGGATCTGTACTCGTCGTTTCATGCTTATGAAGTGATAAATAAATTCCATTATCACCCCAATCCGTACCACCACGGTAAGGTAAAATTGCCTCATCCGTCGAGATTTCTTGAAGCGCAAACAAAGTGGTATGTTGGAAGATTGTTGGCAAGACCGCATAAACGGGTGCAATCATTCCATCTGCCGCCTGCTTGTCGGTCAAACCTGCTGCATTATACTCATCGAGAATTTTTTCATTTAAATCGGAGCAACCTACTAAGGCTGACATCCCTACCATTAACATGGCTATATTTCTTAACTTTTTCATTTCTAGGTTGCTATTCAAATTAGAATGTAAGATTTAAACCAACGATCACTGATTTTGCTTTCGGATAACTTAAGTAGTCGATACCGTAAGACAAGACACCGTTGATGGAATTGTCCTTATTTACCTCTGGATCATATCCATCGTAATTTGTTTGAACCCATAGGTTTTGACCCGTTAAGGATAAACGAGCACTTGAGATAAATTTATTAATACCTAATTTTTGAGTATTGAATTGGTATCCTAAGGTCACATTGTTCAATCGTAAAAAAGATCCATCTTTCAAGTAGCGTGTTGAAATAGGTGCGGCGTTATTGATTGATTCTTTCGAATCAGCGAAAGCTGCAGGAGTTACGTTGGTGTTTTTTGCAATTTTCAATTTATAAAAAGCAGCATTGGCTGTATTGTCATAAATTTTATTTCCACCCACTCCATTAAATTGCAAGGCTAAATCAAAGCCTTTGTAAGCGATGTTTCCGAAGAAGTTATATTGCGTCGAAGGCAATGCCGTTCCTGCAGCGATTCGATCCTTATCAGTGATAATACCATCTCCATCTTGATCTTTGTAAACACTCATACCCTTATCATCAAATCCAGTAAATTCCTTTAAAAAGAATGTACCTATCGGTTGGCCATTGATGTAACCATTAATCGTTGCAGATGTCAAACCTGAACCTGAAGCAGAACCTGAAGGAATTACAGAATAAGGAGAACCCTTCACTTCATTTTTAATCAAGGTTAAGTTTCCACCCACATTGAATTTAATGCCTGATTGTGTCGCGAATTTATAATCCAAATCCAATTCTAAACCTTGGTTTACAATTTCCATGTTTTTCACATTCGTCCAAACAGAACTTGCCGGTTGAACTGGATCCGCCGGAATAACTTCCAATAACATATTAGTCGAAACCTTGCTAAATCCATCGATTGAACCCGAAAGTGCACCGTTCAAGAATCCAAAATCCAAACCAAGGTTCATTTGCGTAGATACTTCCCATTGGATATCCGGATTCGCTAAACGCGAATAAGTAATTCCCGCTGGATAAGACGTAGAAGCATCCATTGGATACGAAGTTGTCGAACCTACCGTCGCCGTAAACAAAGGCTGCGTGATCTTAGGAGGAATTTCTTGGTTACCTGTTTGACCCCATCCGCCACGTAATTTCAAATTACTAACCGATGTATTTTTCAAGAAGGGCTCTTCCGAAATTCTCCAACCTAATGAAAATGAAGGGAAAATACCATAACGGTTGTTTGAACCAAACTTAGACGAACCATCCGCACGAACGGTCGCCGTAGCTAAATACTTATCTTGGTATTGATAATTTACACGTGCATAAAAGGACTGCAATTCATTGATGAAGGCAGTACCTGCGGGTTTATTCGTAGCTAAAGTTAACTCTTGTCCAATACCAGGATTATAAATTGGCTCCGTAGGAACAATAGGGAACTTATTGATGCTAAACGTACGCCATTGGTATTGGATTTTTTGATATGAATGACCCAACAATGCTTCCAAGCTGTGATCACCTATATTAACATTGTATTTCAAATAGTTTTCAATCAAATTATTGATATTACTCGTATTGTAAGTATCTAAACGACCATCGATTTTAGGTACATTACTTGCTAAGGTTTGCACATCGCGAACGGATGTTGAATTATCATAACCAAAATTCATGCGGTACACCAATCCCTTGATTAACTTAACAGAAGGTGAAATATTCGCGATGAAACGATTTGTCGTGTTGATATCCTTGAACAACTGTAAGGTAGTCAATGGGTTAGATGAGCTCACAAATGTCGCAGGAGTTACTCCATCCGCTAAATAGGCTGGCAATGTTGGGTTGTTTGATATAGCTGTACCCAATAAACTTTCAATAGCGGGACGCTCATTGATTGTATTCGAGAAATTCAAGTTCGCATCGACGCTCAAACGATCTTCCCAAAACTTTTGGTTGACATTCATACGTCCCGTCATACGATCCAATTGGTTATTTTTCAAAATACCTTGTTGCATCTGCGCTCCGAAAGCGGCGTAATATGTCAACTTATTAGCACCGCCACCTAAACTCAAATTATAATTCTTCGTTAGGGCATCACGTGTAATTTGTTTTTGCCAATCTGTATCCGCATTGAATTCTTCTAACGTTCCACTGTTCGCAACAACTTGCTTTCGAAACTCTGCCGCTGATAATACAGGCAATGCACGCGCTATCGACGAAATACCTACACTTGTAGAAAATTCTAATTTAGATACACCCGCTTTCCCTTTTTTTGTTGTAACCAAAATAACACCATTGGCACCACGAGAACCATAAATAGCTGTAGCTGAGGCATCTTTTAATACGTCAATGGTTTCAATATCTTGCGGATTCAAAAAGTTCAATGGATTTCCACCTCCCGTACTTGAATTATCCAAAGCCAATCCATCAATTACGAATAATGGGGTAGAACCTGAACGAATTCCACCGGGACCACGTACTGTAATTCCTTGCACACCACCTGGCTCACCTGTTGCAGATGTCACATTCACACCTGCCACTTTACCTTGTAACAGTTGCTCAGGCGAGTTGATAATACCTTTATTAAACGCTGCACTCGTCACAGATTTAACAGAACCCGTTACATCAGTCTTCTTTTGTGTTCCGTAACCTACAACAACAACTTGCTCTAAATCTGATGCATTGGCCGTCAAAGCCACATCAATCGTCGTTTGATTTCCTACAGTGACCGATTTGGCAGCATAACCTACATATTTAAATTCCAAAACTGCAGATGAAGCATTCACTGAAATAGTATACTGACCTGAGGCATCAGCCGTGGTACCTTTGTTTGTACCTTTAATGGAAATAGATCCGCCAACGAGTGCTTCTTTCGTTGAGGCATCAATTAATTTTCCCGAAACCTTGAAACCTTGTGCATATACGGAAACCGTTTGCAAACAAAGTAAGGTAATTGCACTAGCTAAAAAAAGTACCTTTTTACGGCCTTTTTGACATAGCTCTAGCGCATGAACGCGTACGAGTAGTCTCATAAATAGTTTAATTAAGTTTGTATGCAGCAAATGTAAACAAGCAAAACACAAACTAGATTAGACCATTGTTACGCGCATGTTATAAAATTAAATCTCAAAATAATGCTAAAACAGCTCACATGAAATATTGCAAGCTATATTATGAGCCTACCGCTCGTTGCGGCTTTAATTTGTTCGAGCGTTGCTCCGGGTTGAATTTCAGTGAGCTTAAACCCTCCTTCAGGCAAAATATCATAAACTCCTAATTCTGTGATGATGCGCGTCACACAACGGACTCCCGTGAGCGGCAAGTCACAAGAACTAACTAATTTCGATTTGCCCGAAGATGTCGTTTGCAACATGGCAACAATTACCTTATCTGCGGAAGCTACTAAGTCCATCGCTCCACCCATTCCTTTGACCATTTTTCCGGGTACTTTCCAGTTGGCCAAATCCCCATGCTCCGAAACTTCCATCCCTCCCAAAATCGTCACATCAATGTGATTCCCCCGAATCATAGCAAAACTTTGTTCTGATCCGAAAACCGACCCACCGGGAGCAATAGTAATGGTTTGTTTACTCGCATTAATATAATCCGCATCTTCCGCCCCTTCTTCCGGAAATGGTCCGATGCCCAATAAACCATTTTCCGATTGCAAAATAACCTTCATGCCTTTCGGTATGTGATTTGCCACGCGGGTTGGAATACCGATACCTAAATTGACGTAATCTCCATCTTTAATCTCTTGGGCAAGACGCTTTCCGATGATTTCCTTCTTTAGATCCTCCAGACTTAATTCCTTCATTTCTTCAGCATCCAGTTGGTGCGTCAAATGCTCAATCGGCTTTTGGTAATCCTTCCCTTGAAAAATGCGATGCACATAAATGCCGGGGGTATGAATTTGATTGGGGTCCAGGGTGCCCGCAGGCACTAATTCCTCCACTTCCGCAATGGTAATTTTTCCGGCCATCGCTACCACAGGATTGAAGTTTTGCGAAGTCCCTCGATAAATTAAATTTCCCTCCGCATCTCCTTTCCATGCTTTTACAAAAGCATAATCCGCCGTGATGGCTTTTTCCAACAGGTATTTCTTACCATGAAATTCACGTGTTTCTTTTCCCTCCGCTACTTCAGTCCCCACGCCTGCTGGTGTATAGAAAGCTGGAATTCCGGCACCTCCACATCGAATACGCTCCGCTAACGTTCCCTGAGGGACTAGTTCCACAGCAAGATGCCCTTCTAACATCAATGTTTCGAACAAATGATTTTCCCCGATATAGGAACAAATCATTTTTTGAATTTGCTTTTGAGCAATGAGTCGACCTATGCCAAAGTCTTCCAATCCTGCTTCATTAGAAATACAAGTTATTTCATTCGTACCTTTTTCTAATAAGGCTGAAATCAGATTTTCAGGAACACCTGTCAGACCAAAACCGCCCATCAGAATACTCGAACCCGAGGTGAGATCTTTTATAGCATCTGCAGCATGTGTGAAAACTTTATTCATATTGATTATTGATAATCAGTAATCAACTCAACATTCGGATGCAACCAAAGAAATGAAGCCGGGCAATCCGTGGAAATTTGTTGGGTTAAAATTTGCTGCAATGCAGCTTCTTTTCCCTTACCGGTTACCAAGAAAATGATTTTTTTAGCTTGTAGAATACCTTGCATTCCTACACACCACCCAAATGCAGGTTCAGCGCCTTGGGATAAAGAAGGATCGTGTTGAATCGTTGATTCTGCCAACATAGCTTTGTGAAAACCGGCTTGTAAATAGGCTGCAGGTTCATTGAAAGCAATATGACCATTTTTCCCAAGGCCTAGAATACAAATATCCATGGGACTATTCGCTTGAATGTAAGATTCGATGCGGGCGATTTCGGTTTCAGGTTCCGCTGTATTGGGATCAAAACTTACATAGCGCTCTGCGGGGATATTCATGGGTCCTAGCAAGTGCTTTTGAAGATAGGATTCGCAAGAGTCCGGGTGATTAGAAGGAATTATTCCCCACTCATCCATTTTAATGACCCGCATCTGATTGAACACATCCTTTTCTTTTTGCATTTCTGCATACATCCCCGTGGGAGACCCTCCAGTAGCGGCACAAAAAAGCAAATCAGGCTTTTTTTTAACTTCATTTATGACGATGTCTGCCGCTAAAGCGCTTAATGCTTGATAGTTGGCAACGCGTGTTATTCTCATACCTAATTGTTTTTACTAAAATAACAGAATAGCCAAGATATAGCAACAGATTATCAGATTTCTGATATTTAATACCAATACATTTCACTATTTTGCATCATAATCTAGTTCTAATAATATATGTTCGCACACCTAATCGCTCAAGCGATGAAGGGGAAATTGGCTATATGGCTGTTTTTCCTTTTCGTTTCCGTTGCAGCTACTGCACAACAGTGGAGTATTCAAGCGGGTACAAATCTGACCAGTTTTGATTTCAAAAATAATGCAGGAAAAACGTTGACTGGCATCAAAGCTGGCTCTGGCAATATTTATTCGATTCAATATCAGCGCAAATTAGTAGACACATCTGCACTCCTGCTAAAATCAAGCCCTCAGGTTATTTATTTTAATCAGCACCCAGGATTGGCGAAGTTGTTAGGCAAATTCAACTGGGGTGTTGAATTAAATCTCAATCAATATAATGCTGTGGGCGATGCAGCAAATGTAGCCTATAGCTACCAGACCGACTATATTGGCATTAGTCCTTCCATTCAATTCACTCAAAAACTTTATCGAGGCTTGAGCTTACAAACTACAGGTTTAGTCCAGATTAGCCGGATTATTCATGGTAATCAATGGGTCAATAATCGATACATGGATTTAATAGATGATGTCCAATTTAATGGTATCCTAGGCTTAGGAGGATATCAGGTTGGTCTCCAACAATCCATTTCGGAAATCATGCGAATCTCGATGGCTTACCGTCGGGCATCGAGTTTATCAAGTAAGGAAGCACAAGGAACCCACTTATCTATACAAGCTTCGAGCATCGTATTTGGCATTACCATTCAACCACTAAGAAAATAATTCCGATGAAAAAGTTTCTATTCTTTTTGCTTTGTTTTCAAATTGCCTTTTTGAGCAAATCCCAAACAAAAGGCATTCAATATCAGGCAGTTATTCAAGACCCTAGCCCCTATCAAATTCCGGGGACATTTATTCAAGGCCAAGCGCTTCAGAATAAGTCGGTCACTATTCGATTTACATTAAAATCGAATAATTTGATCGATTATGAGGAATTACACGAGACGCAGACGGACGAATTTGGCTTGATTAACTTAACGATAGGAAAAGGTAAAAAATCAACAGGAACTAATTTTGATCAATTGGTCTGGAGTGGCCAAAATAAAATACTTGTTGTTTCTGTCAAAATCGACGGTCAAGCGAATTTCCTTGAAGTGAGCAATCAGACACTTTTATACAGTCCATATGCCCTTTATGCGGAAGCAGTCGAATATAAAAACGTAATGAATGCGCCCAGCGATGTATCTCACTTTACCAATGACGTAGGATATCTCGTATCAAATGACTTGAAGCCATTAGAGAAAAAGATTGCGGATAATCAAACCGAGAATTTGAATACGTTTACCTTGATCAAGAATCAGCAAATAGCGCTTGAAACAAAGCTTAATGAACAAGGAAAACAACTGGATGAGACCGTTTTTGTGACTCAGAATTTGAGTGAACGTATTGACCAACAAACTAATCAAATCAATCAGAACCAAACGACACTAATTAATCAAATTAATAGTTTAGGTGGATCTTTTGAATCCTTAGGAAACAAGTCGGCCGCGACAGATTTAGGCAATATAAATCCAAGTAATCAATTGTACCCAAGTCAGCGAGCCGTCAAAACGTATGTTGACCAGGTGATTTCGACCGTCACGGTATCAGGCACACCAGATGCCACGAACTTAGCAGCGGGAAAATTAAAATTAGCTGGAGATTTGGGTGGCACAGCTAGTAACCCGACGGTACCTGGTTTAGCCTTAAAAGAAGATTTGAGTAATAAATCCTTAAGTATTCCCGCAGACGGGACTTCCGACCTAAAATACCCAAGTGCTCGAGCCGTTAAAACCTATGTCGACCAAGCAACACAGGGGATTGCTTTAACGGCAGACTTAAATGCCAAAGCAGATAAAAATTCACCTGTTTTTTCAGGAACGCCATCGCTACCTACAGGTACTATTGGAGTATTGCAAGGTGTGGGGAGCAATACAAACCAATTAGCCACGACATCATTTGTCCAACAAGAATTATCATCTGCATCCATCAATTATGCGACCAAAGAAGATTTATCAAACAAATCAACTTCTACAGCCTTAGGGACAAGTAATACCTTATATCCAACCCAAAATGCGGTTAAAACTTATGTAGATAATCGATTTGGAGCAGTAGTGATTCAAGATGCAAGCTTGACAGACAAGGGAATTGTTCGTTTGGGCGGTGATTTAGCGGCTGGAACGAGTACTGCAGACAATCCCATGATTCGGGATAATGCAATAAGTACCAATAAAGTGGCAGATGCAGCCATTACCGATGTTAAAATCGCAGGTATATCAGGAGGAAAAGTCAGCGGTAATATACCAGGAGAAGCATCGAATGTATCAGGCACTGTGTTAACTACCCACGGAGGTACGGGCGTCGCAGGAACCTTGAATGGTTATGTGAAAGGTTTTGGAACATCTGCGATGCAAGCTGTTTCGTCGATACCTGTTGCAGACGTTATAGGGGCAGAAGCCGTGGCCAATAAAAGTACGAATATTGCATTAGATGCTCCATCCAATACCAAATATCCGAGTGTATCTGCGGTAAAGACCTATGTTGATACTCAAATTGCACAGGGAACAATACCAGACGCGACAACGAGTGTTTTTGGTAAAATCAAATTGGGAGGTGATTTGGCAGGAACGGGTTCTACTGCAGGAGCACCCGTGATTTCCGACAATAGTATTACTAGCAATAAAATTGCGGATTTAGCCGTAACGAATTCCAAAATTGTGGGGGTTGACGGAAGCAAAGTAGCAGGTAGTATTCCTGGGAATTCAGCGAATGTCGATGGCATTATTAACGCATCACATGGAGGAACAGGTGCAAATGGTACCTTAACGGGCTATATTAAAGGAAATGGAATCGCCGCGATGACAAGCAATACCACAATTCCTGTTGCCGATGTGACAGGAGCGGAACTAAGTGCGAATAAATCTACGGCAACCGACTTAGGTAATTCGACACCAAGCGATCAATTCTATCCAAGTCAAAAAGCAGTTAAAAGCTACGTAGATGCTTCTGTGGCCGGGAGTGTTGGAACAGCAGCACAAAGCGCTTTAAATCTGAAAGAAAACACAGCAAATAAATCAGATGGAAGTATAGACGCTAATAGCTCAATTGAATTCCCAACACAACATGCAGTTAAAATTTATGTCGAGAATAAACTAGCCAATCAAAGCATTTCATTAGCTAATTTTCAGTCCATTAATCCTGATAAACTATTAGGAAATTTTGGAGTGTCAACTGCCTCACCATCAGAAATATCAACTTCAGGAACGGGAAGTGTCGTTCGAACAAACGGAGCGACACTAAGTAATGTACTTTTAAATGGAACAATCAGTGGGAATGCCATTGTTGCTACGACCAACGGTGGATTAGGTACCTCGAGTTTAACATCCGGATATGTAAAAGCAGGAAATCCATTTTCTACGGTATCATCGATACCTATTAGCGATGTGACGGGTGCAGTTCAAAAGGTCAATGGCTCGCTTCCTGATGCCAATGGTAACATTGCACTTCGTTTTGGCACGACCTATACAGGAATATTTAATAATGGAAATTTCGCACCTGTGGTAAGTTCACCAATCAACAGTGATGTTTATATCGTTTCCAATGATCCTACTTCAACAAATAATGGACGTACCTTCATATACGATGGGAGTAATTGGAAAGAAATTACAACTAATCAAGCTGCTTTGGAATCCAAATATGTGCAATTGACAGGATCAACCATGAGTGGGAATTTATCATTTCCCACAGGAACAAAAATTCAACTAGCTGATCCCCCCTCTGCTTCAACGGATGTTGTTAATAAGGCATATGTGGATATTCAAATGGCAGCAAGCACAACGCCAGATGCAACAAGTATTGTCATAGGTAAAATTCGTTTAGCTGGCGATTTAGGAGGTCCTAGTTCAACAGCTTCAAATCCAATCATTTCGAATGGAGCAATTAACAATGCGAAACTTGCTTCAGGTTCTGTATCGGATGACAAAATAACAGGAACTATATCCGGAGCAAAAGGAGGGACAGGTGCAAATAATACTGGCAAAACGATTACGCTGGGTGGAAATTTAACAACAACTGGAACAAATGACTTGACTTTCAATACAACTGGAACAACAAGTGTTTCACTGCCGATGAGTGGAACGTTAACAACGTTAACAGGAACTGAAGCCTTGACAAATAAAAGTATTAATGGTCTACAAATGACGAGTCGTTTATCTGGATTTACGATCGCTGGCGGAACAACCAGTAAGACGTTAACGGTCGCAAACGATGCAACAATATCCGGGACAAATACAGGCGATCAAACGATTACGCTTACTGGCGACTTGACAGGATCAGGTACGGGCGTAATTGCCACTACGCTGGCAAACACAAATGTCGTCGCAGCAGTATATGGGGGAAATGCTTTGATTCCACAAATTACGGTTGACTCCAAAGGACGAATTACGAATGTATCAGAGATTCCATTGTCCAATACTACTTTGGCAGGAACCATTTTAAATGACGGAAAAGTACTCATTGGGAATAGTAGCAACGCAGCCGTCGAAAGGAATCTTTCTGGGGACGTAACCATGAACAATACAGGTGTTACGACGATTGGCAATTCAAAAATCACCAATGGCATGTTGGCTGGTAATATTGACCTAAGCACGAAAGTAAGTAACATGCTACCCATCGTCAATGGAGGGACAGGTACTTCAAGTTTGACTAACAACGCATTGATGGTCGGCGGTACAAGCATTGGGTTTATCGTACCGGGAACGGCAGGATATGTTTTGAGCTCGAATGGTACAAGCTGGTCGGCGAATGCCATCAGTAGCTTAGGCGTTGCAACGTCTGTTGGCAGTGTAAATTTAAGTTCCTCTACAAATGGCATGACACTATTGGGAGGTGAAATAAAATTAAGCCCAGCGGATGCAAGTAATCCAGGTATATTAACAACAGGAATACAAACTTTGGGTGGGGCTAAAACTTTTGCGCAAGACTTACAAATTAATCACCTGATGATTGGAAACGGGGGTGGTGGACTTGATGCAAATACATTAGTGGGGAAAAGTGCGTTTTTAAGCAACACGACTGGATCGAACAATACGGCAATAGGTTATCAGAGCCTTACTGCTAATACGAGTGGAACAAACAACACGGCGATTGGAGCTGGTTCTTTAAGCTTAAATACTACGGGGATTGGTAATACAGCGATCGGTCAAGGATCCGGCGTCAGTAGCGGTAATTTAAGTAATACGATTGCTATTGGAGCTGGAGCTGTGGTTAACTCAGACAACACCATTCAATTAGGGAATACGAACATAAGTCGAATTAATACAACGGGAGCGATAAATGCTGGAAGCATCCAAAATACCCCCATCGGCTCTACGACTCCCTCGAATGGTGCTTTTACGAGTTTGAAGACGACAGGGACAAATAGCAATCAAGTCGTGATGACAGATGCAACTAATTTATTGGTTTCAGCGGCAAATCTCCCCGTAAATTTGGGTGGAACGGGCGCATCAACGATTTCATTGAATGGTGTTATGATTGGAAATGGAACAGGAGCTATAAATACAATTATTCCGACTGCCAGTGGACAGGTATTGACATGGAATGGAACTGCTTGGGCAGCTACTATTCCTAGTGCTATTTCGGTGGGTACCTTGGGGGCTAGCAATATCAATGGGTTATCGATTACCAATAATGTATTGAGCTTAAGTCCCGCTGATGCCAATAATCCGGGAATTGTCACCACGGGAACTCAAAGTTTTGGCGGAGCAAAAACCTTTGCTAGCATCACGAGTTCAGGCAACTTGAGTGTAGTCGGAAACTTAACAAATACCGCATTAACAGCTAGTAAAGTTGTTTTCACAGATGCGTCTAAAAACCTAAGCACAAACGGAACTGTCGGGGTTTCTCAAGGTGGTACGGGGACGACAAACTTCACGAATGGAGGCTTAATTGTGGGTGCGGGAACCTCCGCCCTATCTAGCATTAACCCGGGAGCTGATGGACAAATTCTAGTTTCACGCTTAGGCGTTTGGAATGTGGAGAGTGCATCTCCAACCGTTACCTTAGGAGCGGTGAATGTAAATTCTACCGCCAAAGGTTTAACGATAACTGCAGGAGGTGAAATCAGTTTAAGTCCTGCCGACGCAACCAATGCGGGCATTATAACAACTGCCGCTCAGACTTTTGCTGGAGCTAAAACCTTTTCCAGCATTATTAACTCAGGAAACCTAAGTGTTGCGGGTAACCTGACAAACTCGACTTTGACAGCATCTAAAGTTGTATTTTCCGATGCCGCTAAGAACCTAAGTTCAACCGGAACCGTTGGGGTTGATCAAGGAGGTACTGGTGCTGCAACTCTGAGTAGTGGTGCATTGTTAGTTGGGAATGGCACCGGAGCAATCACATCGCTAGCACCCAGTACAGCTGGGTATATATTAAAAGTCGTAGGAACAAGCTGGACGGTCAGTACCCCAGACCGAGATGAAAGTGAACAGTTTACTGCTACTGCAGGTCAAACAACTTTTAACTTAACTCAAACTCCCGTTTCAAATTCAAAGGTAAAAATGTTTATAAATGGCATTCGGATTGATAAAAATGCATATACACTTTCTAGCAGTACAATTACATATATCCCAGTTTCCAATAGCAATTTTACCTTAGAAGCTGGCGACCGAATTCAATTTGACTATGCATACTAAGCTTTTATTTTTTTTGATGTTGGCTACCTATGCCTGCTTTAGCCAAATGACTACTACATCCAGCGGAAAGAAATCAACTCTGCGGAGTGAATTTGTCAATCGTGCTGGGAAAAAAAGTACATTAGACGGCGTTTACACAACGGGAAAATTGAACACTTTACCGCCATGTACCAATTTAATTGTCAATCATTTAACGAGCCGAGGGGTTGCTCCTGTTGCTAAAACAGTCACATACAACCTTGCCTATTCAACCATCACAGGATCAAATAAATGTTGGCTTCTTCAAAACTTAGGTTCGACAAACCCACCAACATCTGCAACCGATAATACCGAGGCCGCAGCGGGTTGGTATTGGCAGTTTGCGAGTAAAGTTGGGTATCGATACACAACGACAAGAACCCCGTCGACAACATATCCCAACAGAACCTTACTGAATGTTGATTGGTCGCCTTCAGAAGATCCCTGTACAATAGAATTAGGAAGTGGCTGGCGATTACCTACTTATGCAGAATGGCAATCCGTACAAATCGCAGCAACAAATTTAAATGCCTTATATAATTCTGAGCTACATATGCATGCAGCAGGATTCCTAACAACGGGAGGAACAATCACAGAAAGAGGGACAACCGTCCATTATTGGTCGAGTGATTCATATTCAACCTCACATGCACGAGCTTATGTCATCCCTACATTGAATGGAACATCCACAACATCAACAAATGATAAGGACGCGGGATTTAGTGTTCGATGTATTCGAGATTAAAATCATTTTTTGTCTGACTTGAAAAGCTTAATTTAGCAAGATGAAGAACGCACTACTCATTTTGGCTGGAATAAGTTTATTTGCTTGTTCGAAAAAGAAAGACAGTATATCTCCTACGCGGGGAGACATTACTGAATCTATCTACGCTTCAGGAACTGTGAAATCAGTTGACCAATATCAAGCATACGTTTCAGTAAGCGGTATTATTGAAGAAATTTTCGTAAAAGAAGGTCAGCTAGTTGACGTAGGAACTCCCCTGCTTCGCGTATCAAATGAAACACAGCGATATAATTTGGAGAATGCTACTTTGGCAGCCAATTTCAACGATGCGGCAAATAACCAAGGTAAACTCATCGAAGCAGAGGCACTCGTGCAGACCGCTAAAGCAAAGCTAAAACTTGATTCTAGTCTTTATGCTCGACAAAAAACATTATGGACACAGCAGGTAGGTACGCGAGTTGAATTTGAGCAAAAGGAACTCAATTACCAAAGCGCTAAAGCGAATTATCTATCAGCGAATCAACGCTACAAGGACCTGAAACGTCAAATCAACTTTAGTTCAGCTCAAGCTAAAAAAAATGTTCAAATCTCTGCTAGGCAATCAGATGATTTCATTTTGAAAAGTAAAGTCAAAGGAAGTATCCTAAGTCTATTAAAAGAAAAAGGAGAACTTGTTAGTCCACAAACTCCTATCGCAACCTTAGGAAATACGCAACAATATAAGTTGGAAATGCAAGTGGATGAACATGACATCTTCAAAGTAAAATTGGGCCAAAAAGTTGCCATCACTTTTGATGCCTATAAAAATGAATATTTTGAAGCAAAAGTGAGTAAGATCGCATCCATCATGAATGAGCGAAATAAAACTTTTTTGATTGAAGCTGAATTCACAAAAGCTCCGCAAAAACTTTATCCCAATGTGACTTTTGAAGCCAATATTATACTACAGTCAAGAAACAATGTACTTATCTTGCCAAGAAACTACATCAAAAATGACTCAATCATTCGTTTAGCAGATGGAAGTAAACGTGTTGTTAAATTAGGACTAACCGACTTCCAAAAAGCCGAAATTATTAGTGGATTGAATCCTAATGACGAAGTGATTAAGCCAGAATAATGAATATCAAACTAATCATCCAAGTTTCCATTTCACTCCTTTTGGCTAGGTGGAAACAAACATTGGTAGCCGCAATCGGAGTAACGTTCAGTATTGCTATGTTTGTGACACTTTTAAGTTTCATGAATGGATTGAACGATTTATTAGATGGCTTGATTATGAATCGTACAGCACATATTCGCTTGTACCACGACATCAACGTATCCAAAACCCAACCGATTGATTTACTTTCCCCCAGTACGAAAAATTTCATTCATTCCGTTAAGCCTAAAAACCAACGCCTCGAAATTTACAACAGTGGCCAAATTATGCAGGCTATTAAACGTGATGAGCGGGTCCTTGGGGTTGCACCTAAGATTAATGCACAAGTTTTTTATAATGTGGGAAGCGTCGATTTAACCGGAGTGATTAATGGTATTGACCCTGATGAAGAAAACCGTTTGTTTATGTTTTCAGATTATGTCACTTCAGGTAATTACCTTGATTTGAAAAACATCCCCAATAGCATCATTTTGGGAAAAGGTGTTGCAGATAAAATGGCGGCAAGCATTGGAGATGTCGTTCAGGTGACCACTAGCAAAGGTGAACGCATGCAATTAAAAGTAGTAGGTTTTTTTCAATCGGGCCTCCAAGATTTAGACCGTGTCCAAAGCTATTGTTCGATCAGTACGACACAAAAGTTATTAGGTGTATCCAACAATTATATTACCGATATCCAAGTCAAATTAAAAAACATTCTTCAGGCTCCTGGTATGGCGATTGAATATCAGCGCTATTATGAAACTGATGCAATTGATATCCAACAAGCGAATTCACAATTTGAGACAGGAAGCTCTGTGAGAACAATAATTTCTTATGCGGTAGGAGTCACACTTTTGGTTGTGGCGGGCTTTGGAATTTACAATATCTTAAATATGATGATCTATGAAAAAATGGATTCTATCGCAATAATGAAAGCCGTAGGCTTTTCAGGTAATGATGTCAATATGATCTTCATTTTCATCGCATTAAGTATCGGGATTTTTGGAGGATCGATGGGTTTGCTTGTTGGCTTTGGAATTTCAAACATTATTGACAATATTCCATTTAACACGGAGTCCTTACCTACAATTAAAACTTTCCCCATCAATTACAATCCCACATTTTACGTCATTGCCTCTATATTTTCCATCGTTACGACCTATTTCGCGGGTTATTTCCCTTCGAGAAAAGCTAGTAAAATAGACCCTGTTATCATCATCCGCGGCAAATAATTATGACACACATTCACAAGGAAGTTTTACGGGCAAATAATATTACTAAATACTTTCACGATCCCATGACGATCAAAGTATTAGACCAAATCAATTTCAGCCTAACGCAAAGTGAATTTGTTTCGGTCATCGGAAAATCAGGTTGTGGAAAATCGACACTGCTGTATATATTATCTACCATGGACACCGACTACGAAGGTGAATTATTCATTGATTCAGTTCTCATGGGAGATAAGAATGAAAAGGAACTTGCACGGGTTCGTAATGAAAAAATTGGATTTGTTTTCCAATTCCATTACTTACTAAACGAATTTAGTGTCCTAAAAAACGTCATGCTTCCTGGACTTAAACTTGGTAAATACAGCGAAAAAGAAATAGAACATCGAGCCTACGAAAAGTTGAAAGTGCTAGGTATAGAACACGAAGCCCTGAAAATGCCCAACCAATTATCTGGAGGCCAAAAACAACGTGTTGCAATTGCCCGTGCACTCATCAATGATCCATTATTAATCATGGGGGATGAGCCCACCGGAAATTTGGACAAGAAAAACAGTGATATTGTTTTCAACACCTTCCAGCAATTAGCAGAAGAATTCCATCAAACACTACTGATTGTTACGCATGATAATGAGTTCGCCAGCAAAACCTCACGCATCATTGAGATGCAAGATGGAAGGATTATTAATTAACTATTCTTTGACGATCGACGTCACGAAGGGTTTTCCTTTTTGCAAAACATGTAAAATGTATTTGCCTTGACGAAAATTTTGAAACTCAGTCAAATTAATTTCTAATATTTTCTCCGGATAAGTAGCCTGCCACATCGTACTTCCCACAATGTCATAAATCGCTACATAGGTAGGCATGGTGCTTTCAGCCGAAAATTCAATGCGAAGTTTATCTTTAAATGGGTTAGGAAAAACCGTGAAAGTAATCGGATTTTCAATCGACATTTGAATCTTCAAACCTGAATTCTGAATACTTCTCGCTAACAAATTGGGTTGTTTAAATCCTTGTCTCATCGTGACACCTGCCTGAATGCTAGTTCCTGTCACAACGCTTGATTGTCCAATAACTTGAGAAAAATATTTACCATTCACTTGCTGGGTCCCACCACCTGCGGCAATCGTCGAAGAACTGATAGATTGTGCAAATACACACGAAATTGAAGCAAAAAAGACAAAAACAAATGAGTAAAATTTCATAGCGTCGAACTAATTTGATCTAAAGTTACGAATTAATTCTAACCTGCGATATATTTCCCCAAGGGGATTCTACGCAATAACCAAACAATTAGACCCGATATCAACAAACAAGTAAAAGCCGTCAATGGAATCCCAATACTTGGATGCCACATACCTCCATAAATTTTCACCTTAACCAAATAGAATAACACGATAATATGAACCAAATAAATACCGTAACTGTGCGAACTCACCCAATCGCGAAACACAGTGCTCACCGGAATCGTCCCTTCATATGCTTTGAACAACATAAATAATCCAGCCGTCGACATTACCACACTCGGCGAAAAATTAGCATACAACAAGCCATAAAACTTACCATCTTCCAGCGATTGTAAATACGTTCCCTCCATCGTCCACAAAGTACCCAAAATGAATAACATCCAAGCAAACATACGCGAAACTGTTTGATTAGCAAGGTAATAGCCCAAAACTAAATAGCCTAAATAGCCCGTAAAATAGGGTAATTTGACGGGTAAAGTCAGTCCAGGGAAATGCGGGTTATCGAATATGATGGTCACCAACCACATGCCTAAAAAGAATCGCAAATGGCTTTCAGATGCTTTTCTGACCCATGTTCCGATAATTGGAATAAACAAATATACGCCTACAATCATGTAGATGTACCAGAAATGATACGACGCCCCGTCAAAGTATTGCTTAGCTATCCAAGAAGGACTAACGGATCGACCACCTAGTCGTACTTGCCAATTAAAAAACGCAAATACCGAATTATAAAAAAGAAAAGGAACGATGATTCTAAGAAAACTCCTCTTGAAAAACGAGCCTATTTCCTCTTCGCGTGGCAATAACAATGCACCTGATAACATCACGAAAATGGGCACCGCATAGCGAAATCCTCCATTATACAAATTCGCAAACCACCAAGCCGAATCAGGCGTTTTCCCAAAGCTCAATAAGACATTCGCAGCCGAATGAATCAGCAATACAGCAAGTGTTGCCGTGACTCTTAAATTATCTAAATATTGTACTTTGGGATTTGCCATCAATAAAAGGGTTGTTTGTAGAATCGTTTTTTAGTAGCCGCATAAATTGCATTCGCAATCGAACCTCCTGTAGGCGGCAATGCTGGCTCCCCTAGGCCCGTTGGGCTAATTCCATTATTCACAAAGTACGCATCTATTTTTGGAACTTCATTGCCTCGAATCATCCGATAGGCATTAAAATTCGTTGGACTTGTAACACCTGCCTGAATATTTAGCTTAGCAAACATCGCATGCCCCATTCCGTCAATGATTGCTCCTTTCACCTGATTTTCAGCACCACTTAAATTGACTACCTCACCACAATCTGTTACGGCTGTCACCTGCGTTACTTGCGGCTTACCATTTTTCACTTGCACCTCAGCGACTTGAGCCACATAGGAGAAATGCGAATAATAGACACTAAATCCTTGGTGTACACCCGGTTTTTTCTTCCAGCCCGACTTTTCAGCTACCTGACGAATCACCTCCGCAAAACGATCAGGTTCATAAGTAATTTTGCCCACGGGATTGGATTTCACGCGTGCCAACAAATCTAAGCGCATTTGAATAGGATCTTTTCCGGCTGCTTCAGCTACCTCATCCAAGAAAGCTTGCTCGGCAAATCCCAAGAAATTGGTAATTGGCGCACGCCAAGGACCCGTCGTCACAGCCGATTTTTGATCGACAGACTCAATCAACACATGGTCAATGGCACCTACTGGGAAATTATCTTGGCGTGTCGAATTTCCAGCATTTAAGCCTACGCCACGCAAATAAAATGCCGTTATATTACCTTGGACATCAATACCCGCTTTAAAATGATAACGTACGGCTGGTCGGTAAGTACCACCACCCATATCATCCTCACGCGTCCACATAACCAAAACAGGTTTTTTAATAATACTCGACAATTCAGCGGCCTCTAAGGCGAAATCATTACTTAATCTCCGACCGAAGCCCCCGCCCATTTTGGTCAATTCCACTTGAATCGTATTTTCGGGAACACCTAACAGCGTAGCTACCGCTTTTTGCGCTGGTTGGGGCACTTGCGTAGGTCCTGCCAATAAAACCGAACCCGGCTTGACATCTGCGAAAAAGTTCATCGGCTCCATCGGACTATGTGAGATGAAAGGACATTCGTAAGTCGCTTCGATCACTTTGGCAGCTTCTGAAATAGCTTTCGCAAAATCCCCGTCCTTCCGTTGGACCGTCGCCTTATCCGACTTCATTCCTGCATCAAACCAAGCTTGATGAGTTTCATTACTTTCCAAAGGTGCATCAGAACCATACGAACAAGTCAAATTTTGACGAGCCTGCATGATTTCATAGGTACTCTTGCCCACGATAGCCACTTTATTTTTAAAAGAAACCACATCGATGATTCCCGGCATTTTCTTGACATCGTCCGCTGAGAATGATTTTAAGGTCGCACCAAACGGCGGTCGCACAATCTGGGCAAAAACCATATCGGGCTTACGAATATCAATCCCAAAAACGGGTTTGCCTGTCACAATCGCTTGATTATCTACGCCACGTACACGCGTTCCAATAATCTTATAATCTTTACGATCCTTGTAAGTAACTGTCGAGGGAACAGGTATTTTGGCTGCTTCAGTTGCTAAAGAACCGTAAGATGCCTTCTGACCGGAAGGCCCTAAAACAAAACCTTTAGAAGTTTTACATGTACTAGCATCCACCTTCCATTGATTGGCTGCAGCTTTCACCATCATCTGGCGCACCGTTGCACCCGCTTTACGCAATCGCTCCCACGAGTGTTTCAAAGCTCCCGAACCACCTGTTAATTGGCGTTCAAAGTTTTGTGTATCTAGGTTCGCTTGCAGTACTTCCACTTGCTTCCAGTCCACATCTAATTCTTCTGCCACGACAACAGGAAATGCGGTTTTGATCCCTTGACCAATTTCTGGATTGGGTGAATACAAACGAATCTTTCCTGTCGAATCAATGCTCAAAAATGCATTAAATCTTCCTGGCTCATTCGCAATGGCCATCGCAGCACCTTTGGATTCAAACCAATCAAATCCCAAGGTAAATACACTCGTGAAGAGTGCTGTTTGTTGGATAAAATTTCTACGGCTCGTTTTCATTTTTTGACTTTTTTAGCGGCTAAAGCAACGGCTTCTTGAATGCGGTGGTATGTTCCGCACCGACAAATATTTCCGGCCATTCCATCGATGATTTCTTGTTTCGAAGGACGCGGATTTTTCTTGAGTAATGCCGCAGCGGTCATAATTTGACCAGCCTGACAGTAACCACATTGTGGCACATCTAACTCGTCCCAAGCTTCTTGAACAGGATGTTTTCCCGCAGGATCTAATCCTTCAATCGTGGTGATTTGCGCATTCCCTACAGCAGAAATAGGCAAAACACAAGAACGCATCGGTTCGCCATTTACCCAAACGGTACATGCGCCACATTGGGCGATTCCGCATCCATATTTGGTACCTAACAATCCTACATGATCACGCAAGGCCCATAAAAGTGGCGTGTTGGAGTCAATGTCCAAGCTTACTTTCTTTCGATTAATCGTCAATGTAATTGCCATGACTATTTTTTCTTTTTGATGATTTCTTTAATACGCAAGTTCCTAAATTTCAAGGGAGAACCATGACCTAAGAACCCGATATGCCCTGTTTTGTTTAACAAACCCGGATGTTCTTTATGATCAGGCGTTCCGTTTTTAATGGCCTGCACAATGTCGCCATCGGTGATTACTTCTCCATTTAAAATCACTTTGATGTGATTTCCCTCAGCGATTACCTCTTCCTCATTCCATTCACCTACCGGCTTCAAGAATCCTTGCTTCGCAGAAATGATTCCATACACGGAACCATGATATTGATAAGGTTGTAATTTGGCATACATTGGGGAGGTATTATCCAAAATCTGCAATTCCATGCCCACATAGGCCGCATCGCCTTCGAGCGGCGTACGAATGCCAAGGCCGTTGTTTGCACCGGGCGTCAACTGGAATTCAAACTTCATGTGAAAATCACCGTATTCTTTCTTCGTGTATAAATTCCCTTTGCCACCGCGTTTCGGATCTACCACTAATTCACCGTTTACAGGCACATAATCCGTCGTATTCCCCGTCCAATTAAATAACGATGTTCCATCAAAAAGAGGCTCAAATCCTACTTCCTCAGGTTGATAAATGGGCTGAGGCACCAATTCCTTCACATAAATATTTCGGTAAACGATGTGGTTTCCATGCGCTTGCAATTCAATCGCATCCTTGATGAAAATAGGTATTTTGCGATCCCAATAATTTTCCAAAATCACTTGATCCACAACCATCTCCCCATTTAAATAAACCGTTACGCGCTCTCCACGCATGATTACACGGAAGGTGTTCCACTCTCCTACTGGATTATCGGCCACTTTCGAAGGATTCTTTGGATTAATTTGATTGTTATACAAACCTCCTGAACCCACTTGTGCACCTACATTCGTACGGGCAATGTCCCAAATCTGTACCTGCGGTGAACCACGCAAATAAAGTCCAGCATCCCCATCTTTTTCGATTTTCCAGTCGATCGTCAATTCAAAATCTTGGTAATCTTTGACCGAACATAAATTATCACCATGGCCTGTGAAGTGCAATTCTTCGCCTTGGGCCAACCAGCCTTTACGCATAATGGAATCAGCCTTAATTTGCTTCATGGCCAAAGTATCAGCTGAAGTCTTTCTGCGTTTTACAGGATTATCAACCAAACCTTTCCATCCGCGTAAATCAATTCCATTGTACATCGTGTAAAACCCTCGGCCCGGATTGCTCTTCATCACTTGGTCTCGAATCGCAGCATCGGAGATTTGCCATTGATTTTCCAAGGTCCATTCCTTCGTCATGGTACCCTGAAATTCCGGATTGGCAACATACAAAGCAGCTAATCCATCAACAGCAAGTTGCTTGATATTGGGTTCTTTTAGGCCCAGATATAATGTGCGCATGGCCGACAAGGAATTGCATTTCACCAGACCTTTGTAAATCTGCTCGCGTGTTTCCAGATTTTGTGTCAAGCTTAATGCATTTCGATAACGCAAGACTTGTTGGTCTACATTCGCAAATGCTTTCCCATTAATCCGTACAAAAGCGCGTAATGCCTCTTCATTGGTCTTCCCTAAGGCATACAACCAATCCAAATTGGCCACTTCTTGAACGAAAGGAACCCAATTCAATTTATGTTTGGCGGCTTTAGCGAATGCCGTAATTTTACTAGTACGCGTGCCATCCTTTTTGATCAATTGCGTCATGCAATTTTGTAGTGCTTTTACTTCATTGGGTAATTGTACGATGGATAATTTCTCAGCAATCAGGTCAAAATCACCTAAATCCACCCATTTATCCAATGCCTCAAAACCCGCAGCGCGCTCCGGATGATTTGATTGTACCGCACGCCAAACCAATGATTTTACCTCAGTCCATTGTCGGCAGCTACCATAGGCCAACAACACCGTTTTTTGTGCCGTGGATGCTTGATCATAACCAGATAATTGATTTTTAAGGTAGGCATTCGCGGCTAATGTCGTCGTGAAATCAGCGATTTTTTGCGCGTCTACTTGATTCGTTTTCAATAAATCCCAAACAGCAGGCAAGCCTTTAGCTCCTTGCACCTGAAGCTGGGCAATGATTTGTTCCGTTTTGAAATTTGAATTTTGAATGAGCGGTAAAGCCCAAGTCGCTTTGTAAGTCCCAACTGCGATAATGAAGGCTTTTTGATGCGCAGCATCCCAGGATCTTAATGTGATGTTGACTCGCGGTTTAGCCAATAATTGCTTCAAAATAAAAGCGCTTACTTGAGGTTTTGAATTTGGATACTTCGCCAACAAGATACTTTCGTCTTGCTTAGCAATCAGGCCGATGATTTGACATTGCGTCGCTTCCGGTAGTTCTGTACGGTAAAAAGCTTTTAATTCTGTGATGTTTTTGGCATTTGCCAAAATGAAGGCTTCTGTGGCTTGGGTTGGTTCGTAAATTCCTTTGCTCGCATAGGCAGCTGCTTTTAATTCTGACGTGGCCCCTTTAGTGCGATAATTCAATTGCTGCTCGCGGGTTGATTGTGCGAAAGCTTGCCAACTAACTAATAATAAAACTAAATATTTCATGATGTTTAGAGGATATAAGGTGCACGCATCGGCTGGGTAATGAGACTATTTGCTTCGGGATCGCCGATAAATTCTTGCTTGATCGGGTCAAATTTAAGGTTACGGTGCAAACGCATCGCGATTAAACCCATGTTGATAAGCGTACACGAACGATGTCCATTTTCCTCATTCAAAGCAAATTGCGTCCTATTTTTCACCGAGTCCACAAAGTCCATTTGTTGGGCCGGCGGCTCCGGAAACTCAGCCAATTTGCGTTCCAAATCAGGAATATCCGATTTGAAATTGCGATATAACTTTCCTTTTGGGCCTTCAATGTAGGCTACTTTCTCGTCTTTGGCTTCGCCATCGAGGACGATTTGGCATCCATCTGCATAGGTATACGTGATTCGATTGAAGATTCCCACGGCATCTTTGTCTTGAACAGGAGCATCTACTTCGACATACACGGGGCTTTCGTTGTCTTTGCCCAACATATATTGAATCGGATCCATGTAATGTTGGCCCATGTCGCCTAAGGCACCCCCATCGTAATCCCAATAGCCCCGGAAAGTTTGGTGGGTCCGATGAACGTTATAAGGCTTATACGGCGCTGGTCCGAGCCAAGCGTCATAATCTAATTCAAGGGGTACAGGTTGAGGTGTCAAATCCGTTTTGCCCACCCAGTAAAATTTCCAATCGAAACCCGTGTGTTTGCTAACTGTGAATTTCAAAGGCCATCCCAACAGTCCCGAATCGACTAATTTTTTCATGGGTTTCACAGGACAATTCAATCCGTAGAAATTACCCTCAAAACGGAACCAGGTGTTTAGTCGAAAAATCCGACCATGCTGCTGAATCGCTTCTTTTAATTTCTGCCCTTCCCCAATAGTCCGAGTCATTGGTTTTTCACACCAAACATCTTTTCCTGCACGCGCGGCATCTGCGGCCATGATGCCATGCCAATGTGGCGGGGTGGCTACGTGAACGATGTCCACTTCGGGCAACTGAATCATTTCTCGGTAATCAGAAAATGCTTTCACTCCTTTTTCTACTTTGTCTAAGCCGAGTTGGAGATTTTTCTTATCTACATCACACAAGGCGACAACGCGCGTTCCCGCATAAGGGATATGACCGCGGCCCATGCCGCCGGTACCAATGATCGCTTTGGTGAGTTGGTCCGAAGGAGCAATAAAGCCCTTCCCGAGTACATGTCGGGGTACAATGCTAAATGCGGCTAAAGACAGGACGGATTGCCCAAGGAATTTTCTTCTGGAAACTGACATAATTGAATAGGTTTGCGCCACAATATAATGATTTTTTCGATAGACGCTGCCGGGGTCGCTGACCCCGGCAGCGTCACCCCAAACCACCGTTAAAGTACAGCAAATCCAGCCAAATTATCAGCTTTCACGAAAGAAAATCAAGTTCCTGAACGAATAAACGGGTATCTTTCGCTTCCGAAATTTGACGCTGCCAGGGAGTCTACGACCCTGGCAGCGTTCAAATTCTGATAACGACGGTTAAACTACGGGCACCATGAGCCCCAATCACGAGCGATTGCTCAATATCTGCGGTCTTTGATGGACCGGCTAAAAATAAACCGAAACTCGAGTTTGGTTTATTTAATTCCGCATAAGC
>DKIP01000075.1 GCA_002454335.1 Cytophagaceae bacterium UBA6715
TTACGATCAAACACTTGATCCTGATTACCGTCTTGTAAAATGGTATTCCCTTGATTTAAGATATCGCTTACGCCACCTTTAAGCATGATGGCTTTCGTCAACTGCTTCGAAAAACTAAAGTCAATCACGTGACGAGGCATTTCAAACCAATCTGGATAAGGAGAACCAAAATTGTTACCTACCGCAAAAATTCGCTTACCTATTACATTGTAATTGAAGTTTACTTGTAAGCCCTTTTGTTGATCGTTGTAATTTATGCCCGCATTCACGATATAAGGAGACTGACCTTGTAGGGGACGATTGTCTGATTGGTCTTTCGCTACTGACTCGTCCAATTTTACCCGACTGAAGATATATGTACCATTAAATACTAAACTTGTTTTACCTAACAGCGTATTCGGTTGATTAGGTTGTAAGTTCTTACGGATCTCAGCCTCAATTCCGGTTGAAAAGGCCGACTTCGCATTCGAGAAGTTCAAGATTGGGTTAGCACCTGAGGCAAAGACAACCTCAATAGGATTTGTGAAATCCTTGTAGAAAGCGGCCACACTTACGAGTTCCGACGGTGTTGGATAGAATTCATATCGGAAATCAAAATTTTGAATTTCAGCGTTCTTCAGGGTTGGATTACCCGAAACGGTCCGGTTATTGACGAAATCATAGAAAGAGAAAGGCGCAAGCTCGCGGAATTCTGGACGATTCAAGGTCTTTCCGTATGCCAATCGTAATAATGATTTCTCCGTGAAATTGTAGGTCAAATTCATCGATGGTAACACATCTAAACGTGTATTATCATAATTGATGGCCTTCCCTACGAGGTCCGCAGAATTTAATTTTTGACTGTTTTGTTCCGCACGAACACCTACAATGGCATTAAATTTCTTACCCAATGCATAATTCGCAGAAACATAAGCGGCAAACAGATTATTCGTTGCATTATAAGAGTCATTCGGATTCGTTTGCTCATCGATTTTTACACCCGTTCTTGAATTGAAATTTTGAGGTGAGAACAATTGGTCGATAGGCAAAGTTGTCTGAAAAGATGGTGTTGACTTAACATAACCAATGTTGCGCGCACCAAAATCACGAACCTTATCCTCATAAAATAAACCCGCTTTGAAATCCAATTCCTTCTCAACGCCAACTTTAATACGTTTATCCAAGTTAAATGCCGCCGTATAAGACGATTCCTCCATATTGATGTAGGTACGTCCCAATAAAAATGTCTGTGCAGCCCCGTTTGGAATAAATAAACTCGTGGATGAACCATCTACGTTGTAACGGAAACGCTTATAATCAGGTTGGTTACGGTAAGCTGCATTATAGCCAACCATCCAATCTGTCTTCAGGCTTCCGGCTTGAAATTCATGACGACCTGTTAATTGACCCGTGTAAATTCCTCGGAATACTTGATCAAATGAACGAATGTCCCAGTTAGAACCGTTGTCAAAACCTGAACGCTGAATGTATTGCGTATTAGCTAATTGATTAAATAAATTTTTGAATTCAATCACAGACCCCCCTGCAAAACGTGCCGACCAGTTATGAGAAACGCCTAAACGAATCGCATTAGAGTATTGATTATCAACATAATTGAAGATCTCATCTGGCTCACCTGTTGATTGGATATTACTATAGCCCCAGTCATTCCGCTCCATGTTGAAAATCGAACGCGTATTTGAGTAATTAATGGCTGTCACATTACCAATACGAACAGAACCCAAATCAAATTTTAACCCACCTGATAAAGAGGCACGCATGTCGGGTAATGCATTTGATTGGACTGGTACCCAATTATTCTTCAGTGAAGCTCCAATCGCATCGATGCCTGATGCACCTGTATTAATCAAAGCACTACGATTGATTGGGAAGGATTTAGGTAAATCGAAATAGCCTTGATCAAAACCCGTCCAAGCTAAATTAGAATTTTTTGTCGCATAAAACGTCGATCCTGTGGTTCCTTCGCGGTAAGCGCTTGAGATATCAAGTGTTAAGAAATTGTTCTCAGGAATTGACTTTGTGAAAATTTTCACGACCCCACCGGCGAATTCTCCAGGAATTTCAGCTGAAGGGGATTTGAACACCAAAATGCGATCAATTTGACCCGCAGGAATAATATCAAACGAAAATGAACGAACATCCGTTTCCATCGAAGGAGCAAACGCATTATTTAACTGAACCGTGTTATAACGCTCATTTAAACCACGAATATTGATAAATCGCTCTCCGAAAATCGTAACACCCGGAACGCGTTTCACAACTTCAGCTGCCGTACGATCCAAGGTTTTTGTAATTTGCGCGGCAGAAATACCGCTCACAACTAATTGTGCTGCTTTAATTTCTGAAATGACAGAGACCTCCGTATTGGTCAGTTTCTGAGCGACAACCTTCACTTCCGCAAGTGTTGCAGCTTCCTCCGCCAAGGCGAGATTAAGTTCTGTTACCTGATTAGCCTCTACTTTAACACCCTCGTAAATTTTTGATTCGTAACCTACGAATGAAATTTTCAATGAATAAGTACCGGCAGGTATTTTACCGAAAGAGAAAAAGCCATTGATATCAGTAGCAGCACCCTTATTAATTCCCTGAACGAGAATTGTGGCACCAATGATATCTTCTTTTGTTTTTGAATCTTTAATGGTACCGCGAATGGTACCGCCTTCTTGAGCAAATATTGGTGTTGAAACTAATAATACTAGAATAAATACGTAAATGGATTTCATGCGATTTTAAATACTGGTGAATTTTACGATGCAAAACTACCCGAAAGAAAAATCGCATTGATTAAGGTCACATTAACGATATTTTATCAAATGGTTAAAACAATTCTCTATCCATTAACAATTTGGTAACATGGAAATATATCTCCTAAATTCTGTCGAACGCAATTGTACAATTCCAATAATTATAATTTTTTTAAGAAGAACTTTCTTGAAAAAGTGAAATTTTAATCGGATTTAATTGGGAGTTAATGCTGAAATCCTAGTTTTGACCCAACAAACGGAAATAATTCCGCCTAAGTAGTTAACAATCAAGCATTATGAAAAAGCTCATCATCAACACAATGGCTCTTGCCTTTTTCGCAACGAGCATGTCCATGACTTCCTACGCAAAGGCAACGGAGGTAAGCTTACCCGTCAGCATCAACCAAGTGGGTAAAATGAAATTTTTGGTTAGTGCTGAACCAAACGCAAAACTTGTAGTCATCATTTACGATGCAGACCAAAATATCATCCATCAAGAAGCAGTCGCGAGTAAGAAGTTGTACAACTTTGCAAACCTTTTAGATGGGAAATATAAAATGGAAATCTTAAATGCTAAAAAACAAGTCATTCAAACCAAAACATTCAATATCCTAACGGAAGTCAAACGCGATTTAGTCGCAGTCCAATAGGTACATCAACAAGTGAAAGATTAAGGGTAAAAGGGCGCGGAATTTCTGCGCCTTTTTTTATCAATTTACACATCGAATTACCCGTCAAAATTTCCTATTTTTGCTCCCCCTTATTGAATTTAAATTATACCCTATGGATTACCTGGCAGGTCTGAATGAGCCCCAAAGACAAGCAGTCGAACACATCGATGGCCCCCTCATGATCATCGCCGGTGCCGGCTCCGGAAAAACTCGCGTTTTGACCTACCGAACAGCGCATTTAATCGCCAAAGGAGTTGACCCATTCAGTATCTTGTTGTTGACATTTACCAACAAAGCTGCTGGGGAAATGCGTCACCGTATCGAAACCGTCATCGGATCCCAAGCCAAAAACATTTGGATGGGAACCTTCCACTCGGTCTTTGCCAAAATCCTACGTTTTGAAGGGGAACGATTAGGCTATACATCGAATTTTTCCATTTATGATACAGATGATGCCAAATCGCTCATTCGTACCCTAATCAAAGAACAAAACCTCGATGATAAAGTCTACAAAGTCAATTTGGTACTTAATCGTATTTCGAATGCGAAAAACCGACTGATTGGACCTGAACAATACCTGAATAGTCCGGTTCTTGAGCAAGAGGACCGCTACGCCAAAATTCCGATGATGGGTCAGCTATACAAGCTATATTGTACCCGTTGCTTTCAAGCAAATGCCATGGATTTTGACGATTTACTTTTTCAAACGAATATCCTTTTCCGTGATCACTTAGACGT
>DKIP01000018.1:0-19033 GCA_002454335.1 Cytophagaceae bacterium UBA6715
GTTCACAACTTGCCGGATTTAGCATATTTCAATCACTCGCAACATACAAACGTAGGTGGCTTAGAGTGTAAAAACTGCCACGGCGAAATCGAAAAAATGGAAGTTGTTGAGCAACGCTCATCCTTAACGATGGGATGGTGTATCGATTGTCACCGCGAAACAGATGTTAATTCGAAAGGAAATGCATACTATGACAAATTAGTTGAGGTGCATAACAAAGACAGCAAAACTCCACTTAAAGTGCAAAACATTGGTGGCTTAGAGTGTTCTAAGTGTCACTATTAATCATATTACAATAGATTCAAAATTAGTCTGAATAAGAAAGATTATATGGAAAATTCGAACAAGAGGTATTGGAAAGGAATTGAGGAGTTAACCAATGAGCCATCGTTTGTAAAAAATATCCACAATGAGTTTGGCAACATGCCATCAGAAAACGACGCGAAAGGTGAAGCCTTAGTTGACGGTTCTGGCACTCATCGTCGTGACTTTTTAAAGATGTTGGGTTTTGGAGTAGCAGCTGTTTCGTTAGCAGCATGTGAAGCTCCTGTTAAAAACACCATTCCATACTTGAACAAACCGGAGGATGTTGAGCCTACGATTGCCAACTGGTATGCATCGACTTACACGGATGGTGGCGATTACGCATCTATCTTAGTTAAGACGCGCGAAGGTCGTCCGATCAAGATCGAAGGAAATACCTTATCATCTGTTTCAAAAGGAGCTCTTTCAGGCCGTGCACACGCATCTGTTTTGAGTCTATATGACAACGAAAAATTAAAAGGACCCCAAATTGGTGGAAAAGCGAGCGATTGGAAACAATTGGATGCTGAATTCACTGCAAAATTAGCTGCGGTCGCTGCTAAAGGTGGTCAAATTAGAATTGTATCGAATACGATTCTTTCTCCAACAACGAAAAAGGTAATTGCTGATTTCGCAGCAAAATACCCAACAACTCAACATATCTCATACGATGCGAATCCAGCTTACGGATTATCTGCCGCACATGGCGGAATTATCCCAAGCATCGATTTCAGCAAGGCAAAAACAATCGTTTCTGTAGGAGCTGATTTCTTAGGTACTTGGATTGCACCTAGTGAATTCTCTTCTCAATGGGCTGTGACACGTCGTGTAAGCTCAGAAAAAGGAGGTAAAAAAGATATGTCTCGTCACTACCAGTTTGAGACAATCATGTCGACGACAGGTGCGAACGCTGATTACCGTGCAACATACAAACCATCTCAAGAAGGTTTAGTTGCCGTTGCATTATATAATGCAGTAGCAAGATTAACGGGTGCAGCTGGTATTGCTGGAGCAGCCGTTAAAGTTGAGCACCTAGATAAAGCAGCCAAAGATTTAGTTGCATCCAAAGGTGCTTCCATCATCGTTGCAGGTTCAAATGATCCAGAAGTTCAAAAAATCGTTGCAGCTACAAACGCATTAGTAGGCGCGTATGGCTCAACATTAAATACAGCTATTCCATTGAACTACCGTCAAGGTAATGACATGGCGATGTCCAACTTCATTAAAGAAGCAGGTGCAGGTAAAATTGGTGCCGTTATTTTCTACAATGCGAACCCAGTTTACAATCACCCAATGGGAGCAGCTTTAGCAACAGCTTTACCGAAAGTAGAACTTAGCTTAGCTACGAACGAGCGTGCAGATGAAACGGCATCTTTATGTCAATTCATCGCACCCGATTCACACTTCTTAGAGTCATGGAATGATGCAGAGCCAAAAGCTGGTTTCTACTCATTAACACAACCAACCATTTCTACGATTTTCAAAACACGTCAGGCACAAGCAAGTTTCTTAACTTGGGCAGGTTTGTCAGGTGATTTTGCAGCTTACTTAGAAAGCAATTGGGAGAACAACATCTTAAAAGGTGGCAAAGTAGCTTGGAATAACGCATTGCACAATGGTGTTTTCGAACCGAATGCCGGAAGCGTTTCTGCTTCAAGCCCATCGGTTGACGTGAATGCAGCTGCTGCTGCGATTGCAAAAGCATATTCAGCTTCATCTACAGGATTAGAAATTTCTGTTTACGAGAAAGTTGGTTTAGGTACAGGTTCTCAAGCGAACAACCCATGGTTACAGGAATTCCCTGAGCCAGTTTCCAAAGCTTGTTGGGACAATTATGCAGCCATTTCACAACCAACTGCAACTGAATTAAAATTAAAGCAAGGCGACTTAGTCAAAGTAAGCGCTAAAGGATATGAAGTAACGTTGCCAATCTTGGTTCAACCAGGTCAAGCACAAGGAACAATTGCTATTGCGATTGGTTACGGACGTACCAAAGCTGGTAAATCGGCGGACGGCGTAGGTGTTAATGCGTATCCATTCATCTCAGAAATCAATGGCGCATGTGTAGGCACATGTACACAAGGCGTTTCTGTAACTGCTACAGGAGAAACAAAAGATATCGCTCAAACACAAACTCACCAAACGGTGATGGCACGTCAAGCAGTTGTTCAAGAAACTGTTTTAGCAGAGTTCGTTAAAAATCCACAAGCAGGAAGCTACAAACCAAAAGTTAAGACATCTGAGGGTGAAAAAGACGCAACAGATTTAACGCTTTGGAATGGTCACGAATACAATAACCATGCATGGGGTATGGTGATCGACTTAAATACTTGTACAGGATGTTCTGCTTGTGTGGTCTCATGTAACGCAGAAAACAACGTACCCGTAGTAGGTCGTCAAGAAGTAATTAACCGTCGTGAAATGCACTGGATGCGTATCGACCGTTATTATTCATCAGATGCTGAAGTTGAAGATTTAAAAGGATTAGAAATTGCTTCAGACAATCCAGAGGTTGTTTTCCAGCCGATGTTATGTCAACACTGTAATAACGCTCCATGTGAGACGGTATGTCCAGTTTTAGCAACAACTCACTCAACAGAAGGTTTGAACCAAATGACTTATAACCGTTGTATCGGTACACGTTATTGCGCAAATAACTGTCCATACAAAGTTCGTCGTTTCAACTGGTTCCGTTATTTCCAAACAGATGATTTTGATTTCCACTTCAACAACGATTTAGGTCGTATGGTGATTAATCCAGACGTAACTGTTCGTTCACGTGGGGTGATGGAAAAATGTTCTATGTGCGTTCAACGTATCCAAGAAGGTAAATTGACAGCTAAGAAAGAAAAGCGTCGTCCAGTGGATGGTGAAATTCAAGTAGCTTGTGCACAATCTTGCCCTACGAATGCAATTACTTTTGGTGATATGAATGATCCAAAATCAGCTATCTCACAATTGTTATTGGTTGAACAAGAAGGACGTGCTTACCACGTAATTGAAGAAATTAACGTGAAGCCTAATATTTCTTACTTGAAGAAAGTTCGTAACAAGGATGCTAAAAAAGCATAATTTTTTAATCGTAAAACAGTAAATAAAAATATGTCGCACGTTGTATCACCCATAAGAGAGAAACTAGTTACTGGTGGAAAATCTTATTCCGATGTTACCCACGATATCTGCAAACAAGTAGAGGGAGAACCTACGAAAGAATGGAAAATTGCATTCGGTATCTCATGTCTTGTATTCATTTATGGTGCTTATTGCCTATTCTACACTTGGTGGCAAGGAATTGGCGTTTGGGGATTAAATAAAACCGTAGGTTGGGCTTGGGATATCACGAACTTCGTTTGGTGGGTTGGTATCGGTCACGCGGGTACATTGATTTCTGCCGTATTATTATTGTTCCGTCAAAAATGGAGAACTTCCATTAACCGTTCAGCGGAAGCGATGACAATCTTTGCGGTATTATGTGCTGCATCGTTTATCTTAGCGCACATGGGCCGTCCTTGGTTAGCACACTGGGCTTTACCACTTCCAAATGCCTTCGGTTCATTATGGGTTAACTTTAACTCGCCATTGGTTTGGGACGTATTTGCAATTTCAACTTACCTATCGGTTTCATTATTGTTCTGGTACATGGGTCTTGTTCCCGATTTGGCTACAATTCGTGACCGCGCGACTACAGCAGGACGTAAATTCTGGTACGGTTTATTCAGCTTAGGCTGGACAGGTTCTTCAAAGACTTGGGCACGTTATGAATACATGTCATTGATTTTGGCTGGTATCTCTACTCCCCTAGTACTTTCTGTACACACAATTGTATCCATGGACTTTGCAACGTCGGTTATCCCAGGATGGCACACGACAATCTTCCCTCCATATTTCGTTGCGGGTGCGATTTTCTCTGGTTTCGCGATGGTACAAACCTTGTTGTTGATCACACGTGTCGTTTTCAAATTAGAAGATTACATTACGATTGAGCACATCGAAATGATGAACATCGTTGTTACAGTGACAGGTTCCGTTGTAGGTATTGCTTACTTAACTGAATTCTTCATCGCATGGTATTCAGGTGTGGAATATGAAAGTTATGCATTTATCAACCGTGCAACAGGGCCATACTGGTGGGCATATTGGATGATGATGACATGTAACGTAATCTCCCCACAATTATTCTGGTCAAAAGCGATCCGTACAAACTTGATGGTTTCATTCTTCTTATCAATCGTTGTTAACGTAGGTATGTGGTTTGAGCGTTTTGTAATTATCGTTACATCATTGCACCGTGATTACATCCCATCTTCCTGGGCGATGTTCTCTCCAACGATGTATGATATTGGAGATTACATTTTCTCATTTGGTTTATTCTTTACCTTATTCTTCTTATTCGCTAAATTCTTACCGGTGGTAAATATGGCAGAGGTGAAATCGGTAATGAAAGGTGTTTCATCAAACTTCCCAGCGAAAAAGGCGAAAGCAGCTAAAAAAACGGAAGAATAATTATTAAGCAATTCGAAATTAAAACAATATGAGTTCGACAACTAACTACATTTTGGGTGTTTATGACGATGAGGACGAGGTTTTACACGCAGTAACTGCGGTGAAAGCCCAAGGAATCAAAATCGAGGACGTATTTACGCCATTCCCAATTCACGGATTAGACGTAGCAGTAGGTCATGCACGTACACGATTACCAATCGCAGCTTTTATGTTTGGTACATTAGGTATGATTTGTGCATTATCACTAATCAGCTATACGATGGTATTCGATTGGCCAATGATCATCGGTGGTAAAGATTTCTTTGCGTTGCCCAACTGGATTCCAGTAACTTTTGAAGGAACTGTATTATTTACAGCCTTTGGTTTAGTAACAACATTTTGTGCTTCCAATAACTTATACCCTGGCAACAAGGTTGAGCCATTGGACTTGCGTATCACAGACGACAAATTTGTGATGGCAATTAATGTTGACAAAAACAAAGTTAGTGCAGCTGACATCAAGAAAGCCTTGAAAGATTCTGGCGCAATAGAAGTAAATACTAAATAATTAACAAGAACAATTGTTCACGAAGAAGCATAACAAGATGTTTAATCCAAGAATTAAATTCGTTTTATTAGCTGGTGTAGTTGCAGGCTTACTATCATGCGGTTCAGACCCGAACGATACAGGAACAGAATTTGCTCCAAACATGTATCATTCGGTAGCCTATGAGCCGATGTCTCAAACACAAGGTGATACGAACACCATCAATCCATTAGGAATGAATATGCGTTTACCTGTAAAAGGTACAGTAGCACGTAAGCGTTACACAGGTTCAGATAGTTTAAAGCAAGCTTTCTTAGCACAAGAAATGATTGCTAAAACGATTCCAAACGATAGCATTTCATACTCAGAAAAATCTTTGTACAACCCAATCGCTGCAACTCCTGAAAACATCGAGGCAGGTAAGGCTCAATATGAGCGTTTTTGCCAACATTGTCATGGTGAAACAGGTAAAGGGGATGGATTGGTTGCGAAAGCATACAAAGGAGTTCCTGTTTACTCAAGTGATGCACTAAAGACGATGAATGACGGACATATTTACCACGTCATTACACACGGAAAAGGAAGAATGTGGCCACATGGTTCACAAATTTCTTCTGAAAATCGTTGGAAAATCGTGTTATATGTACACGAACTACAAAAACAATAATTCAATCATTTTAAATTAAATAGAGATCAAGATGGCGGGACATTCACATTTTTCCCCAGCAAACGTAGAAGAGCATTTTGAATTTAGTGCTGAAGGCAAAAAACGTATTATTTATGCTTTCATCGCTGGTTTAGCTGCTTTAGCGCTCGGTATTTACCTTTTATCAAAAGGCGAAGCTGGCGGACACGAAGTAGCGAATGCGGGACACGATGCAGTTAAAGCAGGACATGAAGCAGCTGGCGAACACCTTTCTGGTGGAGCCGTTTCTCACCAAGCAGGTGCCGAAGAACACTACGATTGGACAAATCGAATCTGGGCAAACGTATGGTTGAATGCTGTTTTCTTCACAGGTATCGCTGTTGTGGGTATGTTCTTTGTTTCTTTGCAATACTTAACTAAATCAGGTTGGTCAGCAGTTATGAAACGTGTTCCTGAGGCTTTCCCTAAATTTTTATATATTTCTTTACCAATCTTGGCTGCAGTATTCTTCTTCAAAGGAGATGTGATTTTCCACTGGATGCACCATGGTGTTACGGAAGTGGGAAGTGAAAACTATGATAAAATCATTGCAGGGAAATCGGGTTATTTAAACAAGAACTTTTTTCTAATCCGTTTAGTAGGCTTTGGAGCATTGTGGATCATCTTATGGAACATGTTGCGTAAAAAATCTTTGGAAGAAGATTTAGTAGGTGGAAGTGATTTATTCACACAAATGGTCAAAATCGGAACAGCATTCATCGTTGTTTTCGGTGCATCTAGTTCAATTTTTGCTTGGGATTGGGTGATGTCAATTGATACACACTGGTTCTCAACCATGTTCGGCTGGTACATGTTTGCCTCATGGCATGTAACGACTTACGCTGTTATCGTTTTAGCCATTCTCTACTTAAAAGACAAGGGCTTGATGGGCTATGTAAATGAAAACCACTTGCATGACTTAGGTAAATTTATGTTTGCTTTCTCAATCTTCTGGTCATATGTTTGGTTTGAGCAATTCTTGTTGATCTATTATGCAAACCTACCGGAAGAAACGATTTATTTCTTGGAGCGTTGGGAAGGTCACAACAAAATTTACAAAACATCAGAAATTTTGATGGTAATCTTAAACTTCTTGCTACCCTTCTTAGTTCTAATGACACGTGATGCGAAAAGAACGCGTATTTTCTTAAAAATCGCTGCATTTTTAATCATTGCTGGTCACTACATCGACTTCTATCAAATGATTATGCCAGGTGTATTAGGAAAACACGGTGGTTATGGATTGGTTGAATTTGGCATGGTAACCGTATTTGCGTCTGCATTCATTTATGTGATTTCAGATGAACTAACGAAAGCTTCTTTGGTAGCAAAGAATCACCCATTCTTACCAGAAGCATTACACCACGATATTTAGTATTAAGCGCTTACGATTATAACAAATACATCTATGAATTACCTAATTGGTCTTTTATCCGTAGTATTCTTCATCTTGGCAATCTCAGTGATTGCAAAGAGTATGAAGTTAAATAAAAACCTAGCACAAGGAGACGATGAGTCTACTCCACTAGATTCGAGTAACAATTCCAATGCCTATGGCATGTTGATATTCTGGTTACTAGGAACAATTGCAGGTGTTTGGTCATTCTTACATAGTTTGCCAGATTTCTTACCAGAAGCTGCTTCTAAACATGGTATCGACACTGATAGAATGTTTTGGGTTTCTATGGCTGTTGTAACATTCGCATTTTTTGCAACAAATACCTTGTTGTTATTCTTTGCATTCAAATACCGTTACAACAAAAACAGAAAAGCTACATTCTATCCAGTTAACCACAAATTGGAGTTAATTTGGACGGTAATTCCTGCGATTGTCATGGCAATCTTGGTTTTCACGGGATGGAGAACATGGAGAGATATTACTTCACAGGCTCCTAGCGATGCCGTCGTGATTGAAATCACCGGACACCAATTCGGGTGGTATGTACGCTACGCAGGTAATGATGATAACCAATTAGGAAATCAAAATTACAAGTTGATCGATGAAACTAACAGCATCGGTATCGACTTCACGGACAAGAATTCATTTGACGACTTTACAGCAACTGAATTACACATTCCAAAGGGCAAGCCAGTACTTTTGAAGATCAAGGCGCAAGACGTTTTGCACTCGGTTTATCTACCCTACCAACGTGTTAAAATGGATGCCGTTCCAGGTATGCCAACGAAATTCTGGTTTACGCCAACGATTTCTACAGATGAAATGCGTGCGAAGTTGAACAACAAAGATTTCAACTTTAAATTAAACTGTACAGAAATCTGTGGACGTGGTCACTTTGGTATGGCTATTACGGTATTCGTAGATGAGCCAGCGGATTACAAAAAATGGTGTGCAGAACAAAAACCATTCCTGGCTACGAATCCAAGCTATTTGGAGAAAGTACCTGCAAATTTGAAAGCAAAAGCGAGTAAGTATATTCCTGCTGAGCCAATTGCAACAGATAGCACTGCAACAGCTGCAGCTTTATAATTTTTAATAGAATAGTAGAAAGAAAAATATATTCCTATGTCAACTGCTACAACACACGCTGAAGAAGTTCACGCTCACGCACATGATCACGAACACGAGCATCATGAGCCAAATTTTATTCAGAAGTACATCTTCTCAGAAGATCACAAAACAATTGCTAAGCAATACCTTATCATGGGTATCTTGTGGGCATTTGTAGGAGGATCTTTATCTATTCTTTTCCGTTTACAATTGGGTTTCCCAGAAATGCAATTGGAATGGTTGCGCCCATTATTAGGCGAGTGGATTGATGAATCAGGAAAATTAGATAAAGAGTTTTATTTAGCTCTTGTAACCATGCATGGTACTATCATGGTATTCTTTGTATTAACCGCAGGTTTGTCTGGAACGTTCTCAAACTTTTTGATTCCATTACAAATTGGTGCACGTGATATGGCCTCAGGATTCATTAACATGTTATCCTTCTGGTTCTTCTTCTTGTCATCAGCAGTTATGTTCTCATCACTATTCCTTGAAACGGGACCAGCTTCAGGAGGTTGGGTAATTTATCCTCCATTAAGTGCATTGCCACAAGCTATGCCTGGTTCAGGTTTAGGTATGACATTATGGTTGACTTCCATGGCGTTGTTTATCGTTTCATCTTTGATGGGTGGGATTAACTACATCTGTACAATCATCAACTTGCGTACTCGTGGTATGACTTTCACGAAGATGCCATTAACAATCTGGTCATTCTTCTTTACAGCAATCTTAGGTTTGTTATCATTCCCAGTATTGTTATCAGCTGCCTTGTTATTGATCTTTGACCGTTCATTTGGAACATCTTTCTATTTATCTGAAATCTATATTCAAGGTCAAGCACTTCCAAATATGGGAGGCTCTCCAATCTTATACCAACACTTATTCTGGTTCCTCGGTCACCCAGAGGTATACATCGTATTATTACCAGCATTGGGTATGACGTCTGAAATTATTGCAACGAATGCGCGTAAGCCTATCTTTGGTTACCGAGCAATGATTGGTTCGATGATGGGTATTACAGTCCTTGCGTTTATCGTATGGGCTCACCACATGTTCGTAACGGGTATGAATCCATTCTTGGGATCTGTATTTATGTTCTTGACATTGATCATTGCGGTACCATCAGCAGTAAAAGCATTTAACTATATCACAACTTTATGGAAAGGTAACTTGATCTTTACACCGGCAATGTTATTCTCAATCGGTCTTGTATCCCTATTTATTTCAGGTGGTGTTACAGGTATCATTTTGGGTAACTCGGCATTGGATATCAACTTACACGATACCTATTTCGTCGTAGCTCACTTCCACTTAGTAATGGGATCAGCATCATTCTTTGGTTTGATGGCTGGTGTTTACCACTGGTATCCAAAAATGTTTGGTCGCATGATGAATAAGACCTTAGGTTATATTCACTTCTGGGCAACATTCGTAGGTGTTTACTGCGTATTCTTCCCAATGCACTACACAGGTATCGCCGGTTTCCCTCGTCGCTACTATTCATTCACAGCATTAGGAAACGGACGCGAAGAGGCATTTACTGATTTGAATATGTTCATTTCAATTGCTGCGATCTTAACGTTCTCTGCTCAAGCCATTTTCTTCTGGAACTTCTTCTACTCGATATTCAAAGGGAAAAAGGCAACACAGAATCCATGGAACTCAACTACTTTGGAGTGGACAACTCCAGTAGAAGTAGGACACGGAAACTGGCCAGGAGAAATTCCAGCTGTATACCGTTGGCCTTATGACTACTCAAAACCAGGAGCTGAGTCAGACTTCATTCCTCAAAACGTTCCCTATTCTGCAACACCAGAATCAAACTTACCAGAGGAAAACGAAGAAATTGCGAACGAAAAAGCAATTGAAAGTTTATTGGCTGCGCAAAACGAGTCATATAACCGTTAATTAGAAACAACCTAAAGGATGCATCGAAATGGTTTCATTTGGATGCATCCTTTTTTTAGCTACCTACATGACCTTCCAACGTTTCGGTACAATCACCTTAATCAGCTTATATGTGCTCATATTAGCGGGTGGAATCGTACGAAGCACAGGCTCAGGTATGGGATGCCCCGATTGGCCTAAATGTTTTGGTCAATTCGTCCCTCCTACCCATATTTCGGAGTTGCCCTTCAACTACCAAGAAATCTACAAGGAAAAACTACATGGAGAGGTGTTGTTTAATCCGATCAAAACATGGATTGAATACCTCAACCGATTAATGGGTGCCCTTACTGGTCTTTTCATGGCCACAAGCCTTGCCTTGTCCATTAAGAAAGGTCGAAGCGTATTTCTACCAACCTTGGCAGCATTTCTACTTGTGATGGCAAATGCCGTACTAGGTAAATATGTCGTCGATTCTTTCCTATTACCGGGTGTGGTGACCATGCACATGTTGCTAACAACCGGTGTATTATTTTTCCTCTTAAAAGCATTACAGACCGAAAAGCCCAAAATTAATTTAGCGCAGTCACAACGGAAATGGATTACAATCAACGCAATCATTATCTGTATTCAAATTTTATTGGGAACACAAGTTCGTGAAAACATGGATGAAGTGATTCGTGCTTTAGGCGAAAATGCCAAAGCACAATGGATCGAAAGCCTAGACCTAGGTTACATCGTACACCGTACATTTTCTTGGGCAATCTTAGTCAGCCATTATTTCCTTTGGAAAAATATTCAAACCTCTGAATTAATTAATACACCATACGTAAAGTCATTTGTCATTTGCATCGGAATATCCTTGATTTCAGGCGTACTAATGGCCTATTTTGCTTTGCCTTTGGGTTCTCAGCCTATACACTTAACAAGTTCATTAGTTTTATTGGGGCTTCACGTGCATGCGTGGTTAAAAACACGTAGTATATGAACAAGTTAAAACCCTATATCGCTTTATTAAAATCAAGGCTTTCGATGACCGTGGCGTTTTCAGGAACATTCGGTTTTTTATTAGCCCCTGTTGAACATAAGGCAATCGATATTATTCTGATTTCCTTAGGAGGATTTTTCCTGACAGGCGCTGCTAATATCGTTAACCAATTGAAAGAAATTGAATACGATAAATTGATGAAGCGTACGGCCAAGCGTCCACTTCCCACCCAAACGCTAACACCACAGCATGCACGAATTTATGGTCTAATAATTGCAGTACTAGCCCTAGGTATTTTAAGCTATTTCACCTGGAAAGCGGCAGCTATTGGATTACTTTCGTATGTCCTTTACGGCTATGTCTACACACCACTCAAACGCGTAGGTCCCATTTCCGTGTTTGTAGGAGCATTCCCTGGTGCATTCCCTCCGATGATCGGATGGGTCGCAGCCACACAGCATTTCGGTTGGGAACCGGGTATTCTATTTGCCATTCAATTTTTCTGGCAATTTCCACACTTTTGGGCGATCGCGTGGGTAGCAGATGCAGATTATAAAAAAGCAGGATTCCGCATGTTGCCGAATGATGGGAAAAAGGATTTAAAAACGGCCTTTACGATCATGATTTATACGGTATTTTTGATCCCTTTGGGATTCTTACCATATATGATGCATATGACAGGAATTACGTCGGCCATCATAACAATTGTGGCCGGTAGCTTGTTCTTAGGACAGACCTTTTACTTAATGATGAAACCTACAGATAAGGCGGCACGCTGGATGATGTTTGGCTCCTTCATTTATTTATTAATTGTTCAAATCGCCTTTTTATTTGATAAAGCTTAAGTCATGAAAAATCAAGAAGAACTCCTTGCAGCCAATGAAACGCGTTCGGTCAATCCAAAAGTGTTCACCATGTGGTTATTCATTGTATCCATCATCATGTTGTTTGCTGCGTTTACAAGTGCGTATCTAGTAAGAAAAGCAGAAGGTAACTGGGTTGAATTCGATTTGCCCAATTTGTTTTCTTATAGCACAATCGTTTTACTTGCCAGTAGTGCATCCATGCATTTTGCATACCTGGCAGCAAAAAAAGACCAATTTAATGCGCTTCGAATAAGTATTTCTATTACTTTTGTGCTCGGATTAGTATTCTTAATCATGCAATTTTACGGTTGGATCCAATTAGTGGAAAAGAACGTATTCTTTGTAGGAAATCCGTCAGGTTCTTTTGTTTATGTACTTTCAGGCCTACATGGGCTACACTTAATCTCCGGATTGATTGTTTTATTGGTTGCTTTAGTGGCAGCTTTCCGCCTGAAGATAAATGCAAAAGCATTGACCCAAATTAAGATTTGTACCACCTATTGGCATTTTTTAGATGCTTTATGGGTATATTTATTTTTATTTTTAGTTTTTAACAATTAAGCAATTACCGCATGTCAGTTGCACACACTGCCCCTGCTGTACCCGAAAACCTAACATGGTCGGGTGGATCAGAACCCTTAAAAGCGAGTTACGGAAAATTAATGATGTGGTTTTTCCTCTTATCAGACACATTTACGTTCTCGGCCTTATTGATTACTTACGGAATGATCCGTTTCAGCCAACCTGCTTGGGAAGGAACACCTGAAACTTTCTATTTTTCAACAACACACTGGCCAATACCTGAAAAAGTATTTGAGGCGGTTCCATTTTTACATGGAATGTCCTTGCCATTGGTTTTCGTTGGAATCATGACCTTCATTTTGATTGCATCTTCTGTGACGATGGTATTAGCTGTAGAAGCTGGTCACCGCGGAGACCGTAAAGATGTTGAGAAATGGATGTTGTGGACAATCGTAGGTGGATTTACTTTCTTAGGTTCACAAGCATGGGAATGGACTCACTTTATTCATGGTCCAGAAGATTTGTCAATCGCAGCAAAACAATTGATTGATGGCGTTGTGACACCCATCGAAGGAGCAAACCTTGTTCGTAACCCATATGGTCCTCCTGCATTCGCTGATTTATTCTTTTTTATCACTGGGTTCCACGGAACACACGTATTCTCAGGAGTTATCTTGAATATCTTAATTTTCTTCAATGCGGCGACTGGCGTTTACGAGCGCAGAGGGCATTACGAAATGGTTGAGAAAGTAGGTCTTTACTGGCACTTTGTTGACTTGGTTTGGGTATTCGTATTTACCTTCTTCTATTTAGTATAATCTTTATTCATTGATATTATGGCTCACGTAGCACACGAAACTTCTGAAAAAGAAATCGCCGCTCCAAACACCGGAGCGATTTGGAAAACATTCTGGATCTTATTGATCTTAACAGCGATTGAATTCGTTATCGCATTCACCATGCCTGCAAACACTTTGCGTGTTGCTATTTTCTGTGGCATGACGATTGTAAAGGCATTTTACATCGTAGGAGAATTCATGCACTTAAAGCATGAGGTAAAATCTTTAATTTGGGCTGTTTTAGTCCCGACAATCTTTGTAGTTTGGCTTTTGATCGCTTTAATCTACGAAGGCGGTCACATGTATTAGTAAACCCGTTTTCCTTTTAGGAATTATGAATAAGAAGACAGGCATCTTGTTAATAACATTAATAGTGCCTGTCTTTATCTTTTTAGGGCTAAAGACATTCGGTACCAATCATTATACCCTACCCCGTTTTATTCCTGCGATCGATTCTACGACCGGAGAAATCAAAATGGCCAAACGCTTAAATCCCCGCTGGAACGAATCCGAACTCGATACGGTATTTCAAACGATTCCTGCTTTCCAATTGACCGACGAAAACGGCAAGGTTTTTTCGTCCCAAGCATTACAAGGCAAAATATATGTTGCCAATTTCTTCTTTACCCGTTGCGGAACCATTTGCCCTAAAATCACTTCGCAGGTTAGTAGAGCAACAGATACTTTCAACCAGGACAAAGACATTCATTTCATTTCCATTTCGGTCGACCCGAATTATGATGAGCCTTCTAAACTTTCGGCATACGCGAAACGCTTCGAGGCCGATTCGACACGTTGGACATTTTTAACAGGAGCAAAAAAAGAAATCTATCCTTTAATATTAAAAGGCTTCCATGTGCCACTGGCGGATGCTTCCGAATATGATGCGGCGATCAAGAACCCCGACGAAACATTTATCCATTCTGAGCGTTTAGTATTGGTAGATAAATCAGGCGTTATTCGTGGATTCTATGATGGGACGGATAAGAAAGAAGTGGACCGTTTAATTATGGAAATCAAAGTTTTAAAAAGCATTTATACGACCGAATAAAAGATGTTAACATTAACCAAGTCCCCGAAAAACAATTTGATCATTAATGTGATCTCCATCGCAATTCCATTAGCCGTTGCGGGCTTGTTATCATTGCCAAGTAAATTACCCTTGGGCGATTGGACAAAGGTTCTTCCCCATTTAATCGGAATTATCAATAGCACGACTGCATTGAGTTTAATCATTGCGTTAATCGCTGTTAAGAAAAAGAACATTGAGGGACATCGCAAAGCTATGGGTGCTGCGGTATTACAAGGTGCAGTATTCCTTATCTTATATATTTTATACCACGTAGCCAATGAATCCACCAAATTTGGAGGCGACGGAATAATCAAAAGCATTTACTTTTTCCTACTTGCTTCACACATTATCTTGTCCATCGGAGTTGTTCGTCTTGTGTTGATGGCTTTATACCATGCCTTGACAGGCGATATTGCTGCCCACAAGAAAACGGTTAAATGGGCCTACCCGATTTGGTTATATGTTTCAATTTCTGGTGTGATTGTTTACCTCATGATTTCTCCATACTATGTATAAGCGTATATTTTTCATCGTTTGCTTAGTGTTGTTCATCCAACTGGATGTCGATGCCCAATGTGCGATGTGTCGGACGACGGTAGAAAGTACGGTTTCTAATGGTCGCTCAAATATTGCAACAGGCCTGAACACAGGAATCTTGTACTTGTTGGCAGCACCCTATTTATTGGTGGGAGGTATTGCTTGGCTTTGGTTCAAGCAAAGCAAACAAGAGCAAAAAGAACGTATTGCCAAATGGCAATTACGTCAACGTGTTTCTCAATTGATGGGAAAGGCTAATTAATCCCAAATCGGATACTGCGTCAGCTTGATTGTTTCCCCGAAGAAAATCTGCGTCGATCTTTCAAAAGAATCTGTGTAGTCTGACACGAAAAATTGACGGATTGAAGTAGCTTGAGAATCTACCAACAAATCTGCATCCGTTAAAATCTTTTGAATGGTTGTAGCAACGATCAAAGAAGTATCAATCACAGGAATTTTCCCTTGGAAATACGCATCTATCTGTTTCTTAATCAGCGGGTAATGGGTACATCCCAGAATTAGGCCTTCGATATGGGCTAAATTGTCATGCGCCAAATACTCCTTGATGATTTGTTCCGAGATATTATTATTGAAAAAGCCTTCTTCAATCATGGGGGCCAACAAAGGTGTTGCGAGCGATTTGATATGGATATTTTTTCCAAGCGCTTCGGCTTTGGTCGCGTAGATACCTGAGTTGACCGTTTGCTTGGTTCCGATGAGACCAATTGTTTTCCCTTCCCAGTTTTGGTCTAAATAATCAATGACGGGATCGATGACATTGACAACGATGGCCTTAGTTCCCACATAGGTTTTCACCAAATCATAGGCTGCAGCTGAGGCAGAATTACAGGCAATGAGAATTAATTTACACTGCTTTTCCATGAGAAAATTACAGATCTTTACCGAATAGGCTTGGATTGCAGTTGCCGACTTATCCCCATAAGGCAAATGGGCTGTGTCTCCGAAATACACAATATTCTCGTGAGGCATCAATTCCGTGATGGCATGTGCAAGCGTTAATCCGCCGATTCCACTATCAAAAATCCCAATGGGTGCTGCGTTTGGCATATGATTCTAATTGGATGTAAAGAACGGAATTTTGGGTTTCTTTTCAAACCCACGCAACCATTTTGACTTTTTAACCATCTTTACGTACAATTAACATTTCGTCAACCTTGCATAAACATTTACCCTCCGAAAACCTTGAGCAATCACTGGTGCAGGCCTGCAAAAAACAGGACCGCAAGGGTCAACATGCGACTTTTAACCGCTACTCGGGGAAAATGATGGCCGTATGTCGAAGGTATTTAGGCAACGGGCCTGATGCAGAAGATACATTGATGGAAAGTTTCATGAAAGTATTTTCAAAAGTGGAAACATTTAATGAAGCTGGCAGTTTTGAGGGTTGGATTCGTCGGATTGTGGTGAATGAGTGTTTGATGAAAATCCGAAAACAAGGGGATGTATTCACGAAAAACATGGAAGAAGCATGGGATGTAGGAGAGCCAGCGGATGCATTAATGCACCTAAGGACTGCGGAAATAGAAGCTTTGATTGCGGAACTTCCCCCGGGGTATCGTACCATTTTTAATTTGTATGCGATAGAGGGATATAGCCATGATGAGATTGCCACCTTGTTAGCTATCTCTTCGGGAACATCAAAATCACAGTTATCAAGAGCTCGGACGATGATCCAGCAAAAAATAAAATTAATTGAATCATGAAAAAGCCAAATAATACTTCTTGGGAAGCGCTTGAAAAAGCTTGGCAAAAGCAAATTCAAGCACATGAATCAGAGGTTCCCGCGAATATGTGGGAGCGTATGGAAAAACAGTTGGACGAAAAACGTGTACGGCCATTATGGTTGCGCATGAATACGTGGGTGTGGTCGGCAGCGGCAGTTATCACCATTTTGATTGGCTTGAACTGGGAAAGCGGCATTGCTCCTGCTAAAACCGCACCTGCCATAACACAAGAGGTAAAACAACCCGCGAATCCGGTAGCCCCGAGTGAATTGCCGGTTTTAGCGACAAGCGTATCTGCTGCTGAAAGAACTAGTAAGGAGAAAAGTCGACGGGAACCCGAACAAGTTTACACACCATCCGATGAGGCAAGTATTATACGCAGTGACCAACAACCCGACTTAGTGAAGGCAGATTCAAAACCAGAAGCTGCAGAGGAAATTTGGGTTCGAGTAGACATTGATCCGATTGAAAGTCCAAAACCTTCTGCGGTCGCTCAATTGGATGCAACACCGCCCAAAAAGAAAAAAAGCTTATTGGGGCGATTGATTAAACAAGTGAAACAAGTTGTGGCAGGTGAAGACTTGGACTGGCAACAATTAAAAGAAGGAAATCGGCCCTTGGAAGATGGCATTCACCAGGTTGCGAATACCTATTATCGAACAGAACAAACCGTTAAACAAACATTTCAAATACAATGAGAACATTAATCTTCATCATCCTTTTGGGATTGACACAGCCACTTTGGGGAAAAAATAATCCGGACAGCTTATTACTGAAAATTGACAAACGAAATCAAACAATTGTTGGAGGGAATCAAAACAAAAACAAAAGCCTTCGGGAAGAATTGGAAAAAGTATTTCAAAGTAAAGGATTAGTATTATCAGACAGCTTGTGGCAACAAATACGAGGTGTAATTCGTACGGATTCGGAAGGAGACAGTAGCTTGGCCGTTCAAATTGGGAATAGCAAAGTAAAAATAGGCATTATCAAATCAGGCGCTACCTATACGGGCCCAGAAAAAACCTTTAAAATGACCTATCCAAATGACGGCGATAAGCGGATCAATATAAAAAATGATAGCTTAGGAAAATCGCTTGTTATTCACAGTGATGGGAAAGAAGAAGTTCGCGTAGGATGGAATGGAATTCACGTGAAAGATGGGAAAGAGGAAGTGCATGTTGATTGGAACGGGGTACAGGTTAAAGAGGCGAATGGCGAGGAGACGAAAGTCATTTGGGGAAAGGATTCGACTAAGGTACATCCTAAAGAAAAGCATCTAAATTTATTTGAGCGTAAGGGTATGAACTTATACCTAGGATTGAATGGCTTGACTGGGAAGATGCCCGAAATAACCACGATGATTTATCCATCCCCTTATTTATCATCAGATTCGGAGTTAAAGCCAACGGGCTCTCGCTATGTAAGTTTAGAATTTGCCCGTTCGGCAACAATCGCACGAGGTAAAAAGAGTGCATTTAAATTGGGATATGGCATTTCATTTGATTGGTACAACTTTATGTTTGATCACAATCGAATAGTAACTAAAACGGGAACTGCCACAACATTCCAACCCATATTAGATGCCCAAGGCAATGAAATTCAACTGAGCAAAAACAAACTTACGGTATCCTACATTACTTTACCAATCATGCCACATTTCGCATTTAGTAAGCAATCTGCTATTCAAATGATCGGAATTGGGGGGTATGTGAGTTACCGAATGGACAGTTGGACGAAAACGATTGAGGAAAAAACAGAAAATTTGAAGCGGACGGGATCAAATTATAATATTAGTCAGGTACGTTATGGAATAAAGGCAGAGGTAGCCTTGCGACATTTCCCGGATTTGTTCTTCAATTATGATTTGACGCCTTTATTCGAGAAGGGTTTAGGGCCTCAATTAACAGGATTTAGCTTCGGAATTAAACTATTCTAAAAAATTATCACATTTTTTTTGGCGAGAGCTTTGCGAAAATCAAAAAAGGAGCTACTTTTGCGAACTATTTCAGCAAAACGTTTCGCTGAAACAAAATGAAGGGGATATACCAGAG
>DKIP01000018.1:19067-32144 GCA_002454335.1 Cytophagaceae bacterium UBA6715
GGCCAAATGGGGCAGACTGTAAATCTGCTGGTGAATGCCTACGGTGGTTCGAATCCATCTGTCCCCACATTTTTTTATTGATTTTAGATTCTTTTTACAGGAGAATCTAGCCAGCGGGAGTAGCTCATTTGGTAGAGCGATAGCCTTCCAAGCTATAGGTGGCGGGTTCGAGCCCCGTCTCCCGCTCGAAATAAAATGTTGCTTAGGAGTAAACCGCCTGAGTAATATTTTTATTTGTGGTAAGTCTAACGTGACGAACCAAAATGGCCGCAAGGTTTTGCCTTTGTAGCTCAGTGGTAGAGCACTTCCTTGGTAAGGAAGAGGTCGGCAGTTCAATCCTGCTCAAAGGCTCTAGGCATGAAGCAAGGCCGAATTTGAATAAGTACAATTTGAAATTTTTTATAACTTAATTAAGAACTAAATAATCATGGCAAAAGAGAATTTTGACCGAAGTAAACCCCACGTTAACATTGGTACAATTGGCCACGTTGACCACGGTAAAACAACTTTAACAGCTGCTATCACTAAAGTTCTTTCTGAAAAAGGTCTTGCTGAGAAGAAAGATTTCTCTTCCATTGACTCTGCTCCAGAAGAAAAAGAGCGTGGTATCACGATTAACACGGCTCACGTTGAGTACGCTACAGCAAACCGTCACTATGCACACGTTGACTGTCCAGGTCACGCGGATTACGTGAAGAACATGGTTACTGGTGCTGCTCAAATGGACGGTGCTATCTTGGTAGTTGCTGCAACTGACGGACCTATGCCACAAACACGTGAGCACATCCTTTTGGCTCGCCAAGTAGGTGTACCTCAATTGGTTGTATTCATGAACAAAGTGGATATGGTTGATGATCCAGAATTATTAGAATTAGTTGAAATGGAGATCCGCGAGCTTCTTTCATTCTACGAATTTGATGGCGATAACATTCCAGTAATCCAAGGATCTGCTTTAGGTGGATTGAATGGAGATGGCAAGTGGGTAGCTACAATCGAAGCGTTGATGGATGCAGTAGATTCTTGGATTCCACTTCCAAAGCGTGATGTTGATAAGGCATTCTTGATGCCAGTTGAAGACGTATTCTCGATCACAGGTCGTGGTACTGTAGCAACAGGTAAAATCGAGACTGGTGTTATTAACTCAGGTGAAGCAGTTGATATCTTAGGTATGGGAGCTGAAAACTTGAAATCAGTTGTAACTGGTGTTGAGATGTTCCGTAAGATCTTAGATCGTGGTGAAGCTGGTGATAACGTAGGTTTATTGTTACGTGGTATTGAGAAAACTGATATCCGTCGTGGTATGGTAATCTGTAAGCCAGGTTCAGTTAAGCCTCACACTAAATTCAAAGCAGAGGTTTATATCTTGTCAAAAGAAGAAGGTGGACGTCACACTCCATTCTTTAACAAATACCGTCCACAATTCTACTTCCGTACGACAGACGTAACAGGTGAAATTATCTTACCTGCTGGAGTTGAAATGTGTATGCCTGGTGATAACTTAACAATTGAAGTTACGTTATTAAACGCAGTAGCTATGGACAAAGGTTTACGTTTCGCGATTCGTGAAGGTGGCCGTACAGTAGGTGCTGGTCAGGTAACTGAAATCTTAGACTAATTATATTTAGCCTATACGGGAAAGAGCGGTCAATGACCGCTCTTTTTTTTTGTATACTTGTGCGAAGCCTAGGCGTGTCCTTCAGCTTTGGCAATCCTTTAAGGTTTGCCAAAGCTAGCGCCTGAGGCTTGAACGACTTTAATCTCTAACCTATTATCCGATGAAAAAATTATTTCTTTTATTATCAGTTCTCTTGTATTCCATTTCGGCATATAGCCAGGAATATTATGAAATCAGAACCTATCAAATGAAGTTCCGAGGGAATACAGGGGTTTTGGAAAACTATTTATCTAAAGCATTGATTCCTGCGTTAAACAAATACGGAGTCAATAAAATTGGCGTCTTCAAAGATTTAGGTAAGCCCGAGCCGGCCATTATCGTCGTTGCGATCCCATTTGCATCGCTCGAAGCTTTTGCCGGATACAAGGATGCCTTAGGCAAGGATGCTAATTACCTAAAAGCTTCCAAGCCCTATTTTGAATATGTGGGCTTAGAAAAGCCCATGTTTGAGAAAATTAGCACCTATTTGGCGAAAGGCTTTTCGGGTCATCCGACCATGCAATTACCCGTAACAAATGCAGGCCGAATTTACGAATGGCGTACCTATGAAGCCTATAATGAAGACGCACTGCGCAGAAAAGTGGCTATGTTTAATGAGGATGAATTAAAAATCTTTGATAAAGTGGGCTTGCATAATGTATTCTTTGGTGAAGTGCTTGCCGGCGAAAATACGCCTTGTCTCACTTACATGGTTGCCTTTGAAAACATGGCAGAGCGAGATGCGAATTGGTCTAAATTCGGTTCAGATGCCGACTGGAAACGCATTGTTAATGATCCCCGATATATCAATAGTCATTCGAGAACGGTTCGACGCTTTCTAGAACCCACAAGCTATTCGCAATGGTAAAAATTCAATAAAACGATGAGAGGTTTGTTAATTAGGTTTTTTTATCTAAATTTGCAATCCTTTCTACGGGCATAGTATAATGGTAGTATGCAGGTCTCCAAAACCTTTGGTCAGGGTTCGAATCCTTGTGCCCGTGCAATGAAATTAACAAAAACCGATAATCGGTAAATTATGAGCAGTTTTACATCATTGATTAAAGAATCTTGGGTAGAAGTAACGGAAAACGTTACATGGCCTAAATTCACAGACTTGCAATCAAGTTCTGTTTTAGTTTTAGTTGCCTCATTGATTTTTGCCTTATTGGTAGGAGTCGTAGATTTGGCGTTTAAATCTGGATTGGATTTATTCTATAGTTCATTTTAATAAGGCTTACCCAATCCTAAAAAAGCAATTTCCATGGCAGAGACTAAATGGTATGTATTGAGAGCAATCTCAGGACAGGAAAAAAAGGTGAAAACCTATATGGAAAATGAGCTTGCACGCCAAGGTGTGTCAGATTCTGTTCCACAAATTCTAATCCCGACTGAAAAGATTTACGAAATCCGTAAAGGCAAAAAAGTTATTCGTGAGAAAAACTTATTTCCAGGATATATTATGGTGGAGGCCGACTTAGCTGGAGAAGTAAGTCATATCTTAACTTCTACACCAGGTGTAATCGGTTTTCTACAGGCAAACAACGAAGAGGTAGAAGTTACCAAAGTTGAAGGCGGAAAAGTAAAAAAGACGAAAGTGATCGTTAAAAAACCTGTTCCGATGAGCCAAAGTGAGGTAAATCGCATTTTAGGTAAAGTTGATGAAGCTGCGGCGGTTGAAGAATATGCATCTATTAGCTTTATTAAAGGAGAAACCGTTCGCGTAATCGATGGGCCATTTGCATCCTTTGAAGGTACGGTTGAAGAGATTCACGAGAATAGTAAAAAACTATCTGTTATGGTTAAGATATTTGGCCGTAACACACCATTGGAATTAAACTACTCACAAGTAGAGAAATAATATCGCTAGTTACTAGTTAAAGCCTTGGGAACCCAAGGCTTTTTTTTTGACGGAATAAACTTGGTTCATGAACAACCGAATTAGACTTATTTCATACCTTATTGAACTGAATGAAGCGATTCAATTCTATCCTAAATTAAAGCGATTTTACAAGAAAGCTTTACCTGAAACCCCGCATATTTTTGACGTGGGAGCAAACAAAGGGCAATCGGCAGACTTCTTTCTTTCCATTCGCCCCAATGCCAAAATTACCTCATTCGAACCCAATCCGAGACTATTTCAGTTATTGACGCATAAATACGCAGGCAAGGCAAACATCCGCTTGGTTAACAAAGGCGTATCGAATGCCAAACAGTTCCTTACTTTTTACATCAACAAATTAAACTTAACCTCTTCTTTTGAAGCTTTAAACCTAGACAGCAAATATTTGGCCAAGAAAGCGAAGGTATTGGGGGTTAAGCCTACAGAAATCATTAGTGAAACGCTGGAAATCGAAACAATTTGCCTGCGTGATTACATTCAAGATCAGAAAATCACGCTTATCGATGTCCTTAAGATTGACACGGAGGGGCATGAATTAAAATGCCTTAAGGGGCTATTCCCTATTGAGGGCTGCCATATTGATCGAATTCAACTTGAAAATCATCAAGATGACATGTATCAAAATTTGGACTCTTTTGAAGCCATTCAAGACTTATTACAAGCAAATGGCTACGAGGTTGAAAGAACGATCAAGCATGGATTTGGGAATTTTTATGAGATGATTTTCAAAAAAGCTTAAGATCAATTAAAATTCTTTCCGCATACACTTGCATTCTTATAATTTTCCCTTAATTTTGCAGTCCGTTTAAAAAGCGGCATTATGTCATTTGAAAATTTCAAAGGCTTAATGGGCTGGAATGTATTGTTACACAGGAAGGTCACCCGGAGGGGATTCAGATAAGGAAGCTTCCACCCTTATTGGCAGAAAAACCTCTAATTTCACTAAATAAACGATGTTTTAACATGGCAAAAGAAATAGCTGGTTACGTTAAGCTTCAATGCAAAGGTGGCCAAGCCAATCCTTCACCACCCATCGGTCCTGCATTAGGTTCGAAAGGATTAAATATCATGGAGTTCTGCAAGCAATTTAATGCACGTACTCAAGATAAAAACGGCGTAGTATTGCCGGTCCTAATTACTTATTACGCAGACAAATCGTTTGATTTCGTTGTAAAAACTCCTCCAGCACCAATTTTGTTATTGGACGCTGCGAAAGTTAAATCCGGTTCGGCTCAACCTAACTTGAAAAAAGTAGGTTCAGTAACTTGGGATCAAGTTCGCGTTATCGCGGAAACGAAGATGCCAGACTTGAACTGTTTTACAATTGAAGCGGCAATGAGTATGATTGCTGGAACGGCAAGATCAATGGGTATTACTGTTTCTGGTGATAAACCGTTCTGATTTAACCATCAGAAATAAACATTTTAATTAAAAGGTAATGGCAAAACTTACGAAGAAAAAAAAGGAAGCCCTATCAAAATACGATGCGACGCAAGCGTATACGCTTGATCAAGCAGCTGCATTATTGAAGGAAATTTCCTATACAAAATTCGATGCCTCTGTGGACATTGATGTTCGCTTAGGCGTAGACCCCCGCAAAGCGGACCAAATGGTTCGTGGTGTGGTTGCCCTACCTCATGGAACTGGTAAAGACGTACGTGTACTCGTATTGTGTTCTCCAGATAAAGTAGAGGAAGCAAAAGCAGCCGGTGCTGATCACGTAGGATTGGATGATTACATTGCAAAAATCGAAAGCGGCTGGACCGATATCGACGTAATCATTACAATGCCGACAGTGATGGCAAAATTAGGCCGTTTGGGACGTGTGTTAGGACCTCGCGGTCTGATGCCTAATCCAAAGTCTGGTACAGTAACTTTGGAAGTAGGAAATGCAGTAAAAGAAGTAAAAGCTGGTAAAATCGACTTTAAAGTTGACAAAACGGGTATTATCCATACCTCTATCGGTAAGGTTTCTTTTGATGCAAATAAAATTGCTGAAAATGCGCAAGAAGTTATCAACACTTTGTTGAAATTGAAGCCATCTTCTGCAAAGGGTACATATGTTAAATCGATCAATATATCTTCGACAATGTCTCCGGGCATCATCATTGATAAAGGATCTATAGCTGGATTGTAATCATGACAAGAGAAGAAAAAAATCAGATTATTGATGAGTTGAGCGAAAAGTTCGCGGCAACTCCGTACTTCTACATTGCAAGTACAGCCGGTTTAACAGTAGCCGAAGCAACGGAATTCCGTCGTATGTGTTTTGCGAAAGGTTTAGAATATAAAATCTTCAAAAACACATTAATCGCGAAAGCCTTAGCTAAAACAGGTAACGATTATACTCCATTTGATGCTGAAGTTTTGACTGGCATGTCAGGTGTTATCTTCTCTCCAGAAGATGCTAAAGTACCTGCTAAGTTGATCAAAGAATTCAAAAAAGCAGCTGGAAAAGATAAAATCACATTCAAAGGTGCTTCCATCGAAGGTGGCTTGTACATTGGCGAAGGTCAATTGACAGCCCTAGAGAACATCAAGTCGAAAAACGAGATGATTGGAGAAGTTATTGGCTTATTGCAATCGCCTGCTAAAAATGTTGTTTCAGCATTACTTAGCGGTGAGAAGAAATTGGCTGGTCTCGTTAAGACTTTGTCTGAGCGTCCTGAATAATTTTAACACGTTTAATCGGAGCTTTGCTCCAACAAATAATTAATTCTTAACAATTAAATTTTCAAACAATGGCAGATTTAAAAGCGTTCGCTGAGCAATTAGTGAACTTAACTGTAAAAGAAGTAAATGAATTAGCTACTATCCTTAAGGATGAGTACGGTATCGAACCAGCTGCTGCTGGTGCTGTTATGGTTGCAGGTCCTGCAGCTGGTGGCGCTGACGGTGGTGAGGCTGCTGCTGAGAAATCATCTTTCGATGTAATCTTGAAAAACGCAGGTCCTAACAAATTAGCGATCGTTAAATTAGTGAAAGACTTAACTGGTTTAGGTTTGAAAGAAGCTAAAGACGTAGTAGATGCTGCTCCAAAAGCAGTTAAAGAAGGTGTATCTAAAGACGAAGCTGAAGGTTTGAAAAAATCTTTAGAAGAAGCTGGTGCTGAAGTTGAATTGAAATAATTCAATTACCTGATTATTCAAAAAAGGGGATGGCAACATTCCCTTTTTTTTGGTTTATTTGAAAGCTGAATACAAACAAACATGCGCGATATTATCCAACTCCTCCCCGATGCCATAGCCAATCAAATTGCGGCAGGAGAAGTCGTGCAAAGACCTGCCTCTGTCGTCAAAGAACTCATGGAGAATGCGATTGACGCCGGATCATCCTTCATTCAGTTAATCATTAAAGATGCCGGTAAAGGCATCGTTCAAGTCATTGATAATGGCTGTGGCATGTCGGAAACCGATGCTCGCATGTGCTTCGAACGCCATGCAACCTCTAAAATTCGTCGGGCTGAAGATTTATTCAGCATCAAAACGATGGGCTTTCGTGGCGAAGCTATGGCCTCCATAGCCTCCGTTGCCCAGGTGGAATTAAAAACTCGGCGTGCCGATGATGAATTAGGCACTAGCATCAAAATTGACGGCTCGGTGTTAAAGAGCCAAGAAAGTATTCAAGCTCCTCAAGGAACTTCCATTGCAGTCAAAAACCTATTTTATAATATTCCCGCACGCAGGAATTTTCTTAAGTCCAATCCCGTTGAAATTCGCCACATCCTTGATGAATTCCAACGTATCGCTTTGGCGCACCCGGAAATTAAATTTTCCTTTATTCAAAACGAGCAAGAAACCTATTCCCTCCCGCCTGAAAAATTAGGCAAGCGGATTGTCGACCTTTTTGGAAAAACCTACCGGGAGCAATTAGCGGCTTGCGAAGAAAATACGAGTTACGTATCCATTAAAGGCTATGTGGGAAAACCCGAACATGCTAAAAAAACACGCGGCGAACAGTTCTTCTTTGTGAATGATCGCTTCATCAAAAACGCCTACCTCAACCACGCAGTCATGAGCGCTTACGAGCGCCTATTACCCGATGGAGCCTTCCCTTTTTATGTTTTGTTTCTAAGCATCGATCCAGCGCACATTGACATCAATGTCCACCCAACGAAAACAGAGATCAAATTCGAAGACGAAAGGTCCATATACGCCATTATTCAATCCGCCGTTCGCAAGACATTAAGTATTCATAACTTAATTCCTTCCTTGGACTTTGATAGCAATGTTAATTTTCATTCGCCTCAACCAAGCAGCCCACGCCAAGAACCACACTCGGCTTACAGCGATTCAAGCTACAAACCGAAACCCGTTCAAGACGCGTGGAAGAAATTATACGAAGGATTGCAGAATAACATTGATGCGTTTGAACAACAAGCACCTCAAATACAGTCTGCCCTTTTCCCCTCTGCGATGAACGAATTTAAAACCGTTCAAAGCAAAGCAAATGATCGACCTGAATTAAATAGTTCCCAATCCAATTTTCAGTCGATTCAGATCTTGAATAAATTTATCGTGCTCAGTATCTCCAGTGGATTATTGTTAATCGACCAAAAACGTGCTTATCAACGCGTTCTTTATGATCAATTCATGGATAATTTGCAGCGCAAAAATGGGGCGTCCCAGCAATTGTTGTTCCCTAAGTTCCTGGATATTAATCCCGCGGATCAGCTTCTGTTAAGCGAAATCAGTCAAGAAATCAATGACCTAGGATTTAGATTACAGAAAAATTCGACTGGACAAATTGAAATCTTAGGTGTTCCTTCGGAAATTGGGGATGAGGATGGACAAGCGCTCTTGGAAGGTATATTGGAACAATTAAAACATGCCTCAAGTGACTTAAGTGCGCATCGGGCTGAAAAGATTGCACAGACGATGGCCAACCGATCAGCGGCCCGTTTTCATCAAAAAAGATTAAATGAGTTGGAGATTAATGCGCTGATTGAACAACTATTTGCGAGTTCTAATCCAAACTCTTCTCCTAATGGTGAAGCCATTAGCCAAGTATTAAACGAAGAGACTTTAATACAATTACTTCGCTAGTTCGATCGCACGATCACGCGCTGCGAAAATACCTTTTTGCAAGCCTTCTCCCACATGCTTTTCGGCAAAAGTCTGTAATGCGGCCTCTGTCGTTCCACCTTTCGATGCAACTGCTTGAATTAATTCATCTAAGGACTTGTCGCTGGTTTGCATTAAATGATAAGAACCTAGCATCGTTTGCTTCACTAATAAAGCAGACATCGCAGGATCAAAGCCCATAGTAATTCCCGCATCAATCATTGATTTGATCAAATAAAAGAAATAAGCAGGACCACTACCACTCAATCCCGTCACGGCATCAATAAGCCCCTCATCTTCTAAAAATACGGCACGGCCTGTGGAATTAATCAAGTTTTCCACTTTCCGGATATCCGCTAAACCTACCGAAGCAGCAGCTGCAAAGGCTGTCATCCCCATGCCCAATAATGCCGGGGTATTTGGCATGGCGCGAACAATTAAATCATGCCTCAAAGATTCCTGTAATTTCCTAATGGGAATACCAGCCATGATCGATAACACGATTTGATGTGGTAATAATAAGTTAGCCAATTCACTTGCCACACTGGGATAATCTTGCGGTTTTACGGATAAAATAACCAAATCTACTCCCGAAATTTTATCTGAAATTGTATCTACGACAAGCCCCGCTTTCTGTTCTTGTAACACAGCACCACGTTCTTGATTCTTTTCAATCAACAATAGATCTTCCTTTTGAACTAAATTGTACTGAATAAATGAATTGGCAAAAGCCATACCCATATTCCCACATCCAATGATTGCGATTTTCATAACGCTATTTGGTAAAAAGGTTTGATAAATATTGATTCAATGAATCTCCCCGAAGCCCTTTGGCGATAATCTTACCTTGCGGGTCCAATAAAAAAGTCATCGGAATCGAAGAAACTTGATAGGCCTGAGCCGCTACAGAATTCCAATATTGTAAATCGGATACATGGGGCCAGGTTAATTGATCTTTGGCAATAGCATTAGTCCATGCAGCTTTATCTTGATCAAGACTTACCCCAAAAATTTCGAATCCCTTGTCTTTATAAGCCGCATAGGTTTTAATGACATTGGGGTTTTCGCGCCGACAAGGTCCGCACCAACTTGCCCAAAAGTCAATCAATACATATTTCCCGCGTAAATCTGATAAGCGCATGATTGGTCCCGCAGGAGTAGGCAAAGCAATTTCTGGGGCTTCAGAACCTATTGTAACACCTTTCAGCCGCTTTAAATTTTCCAAAAAAGGTTTCACTTGGGGATGATTAGGTTTGACTTTTCGAAAGCGCTCACCTATTTCCTCTAATAAGGCTAATTCTTTATCCGCTGGTAAAAAATTGGTCGCCCACAAGGCAACTAAATGTGTCCCCATGGAGGGAATCAACGCCTTAATTTTAGCAAATTGTTCTTGTTGGGCCGCATCAAATGCCGCTTGAATTCTGGCTTGTTCCCCCGGCTTATCTTGCAATTCTTTCGTCCAAATTGCAACCTTCGCTTGTAACGAATTCGTTAAAGCAAACAATTGATTCATGAAGACGATATTGGGCGAATCACTTTGTAGCTGGAAGGAACCTGCCTTTTCTGGTGTATTTATCCCTTCGGCTTGGACAAACACGCGTTCGCCACCTTCAAGAATAACTAATACTTTCTGCGGATTAGGTACATCAAAAAAATTAAGTAAGTAAAAGCCCCCTTGATCGAGTACCTTCCCTTTGAATACAACTTGTTTTTGAGCATTTGGTAATAAAGAATCGACCTTAACAGCTTGCCCCCTTCCATTAATCCATTCCAAGTAGACTTTCTTTTGAGGAATGACCTGATTCATTCGAACACTTAGTTCAAAGTCTTGAGCCAGCCCCAAAAAGCTCATACAAACTCCAAGAATAACAAGTAATTGCTTCATCTATTTATGTTGTTGGAGGGCCTCAGAAACCAATTGATTCACCCGTTTTGGATCAGCCGTTCCTTTCGAACGCTTCATCACTTCTCCAATGAAAAGTGCAATGAGTCCTTTTTTCCCTTGATGATATTCCTTGATCTTATCTGGATATGCGGCTAGTGCCGCTTCAACAAAGGCGGGTAATTCGTCTTTGGTGTCTTGATTCAACCAGCCTTGTTCTTCGATGATTTGACTTGGCTTCTTGCCCGGGGATGCTAAGCATAGTTCAAATAGCTGATGTACTGCCAAATTGTGAGTGATGGTTCCTTTTTCGACCAAATCTACTATTTCGGCTACATATTTCGCATCCAATTCAAAATCAGCTATTGATAATCCCTTATCATTTAGGTGGGATTTCACGGGGCCCATTAGCCAATTTGCGACAGCCTTATATGCCTGAGTATGTGTAGTTACCGACTCGAAATACAAAGCCATTTCACGCGTTTCAGCTAAGAAATGAGCGTCATAAGCAGATAATTGGTATTGCTCAATAAATTTAGTTTCTTGTTCCCAAGGTAATGTTGGCATCTGTTCACGGATCTCAGCTAACCATTTCTCCGAAATTTCTAGAGGTGCCAAGTCAGGCTCAGGGAAATAACGATAATCATTCATTGTTTCTTTCACCCGCATACTATGGGTTTTTCCTGTATGCGCATCAAAAGTCCGCGTTTCTTGCACGAGTTGCTCACCCTTCAACAAAGCCTCTTCTTGTCGGCGACATTCATATTCGATTGCTCGTTGAATATTCCGTAAAGAGTTCATGTTTTTAATTTCAACTTTTGTTCCTAAGGTAAACGTACCTTTCGGACGCAATGAAATATTGACATCGGCACGAAGTGATCCTTCTTCCATGTTGCCGTCACAAATTCCTAAATAGCGAACTAATTTACGCACTTCAGACACCATGGCGAAAGCTTCTTCCGCTGAGTGAATAGCAGGTTCAGTCACCATTTCAATTAGGGGAGTCCCTGCACGATTATAATCGATAAAACTATAGGGATTATCACCCTCATGCAAAGATTTCCCAGCATCTTCTTCTAAGTGAATATGATGAAAAGGTAATGCTTTTATTCCCTCGGCTAAATGAACTTGAATAGACCCCCCCATACAGATAGGTGTTTTATCTTGGGTAATTTGATATCCTTTGGGAAGATCGGGATAGAAATAATTTTTTCGATCAAAATTTTGCCAACGGGCGATTTCAGAACCTAAAGCAAAACCCATTTTAATAGCATACTCAACTGCTTTTTTATTCAAATGAGGCAGCGTGCCTGGATGACCAAGGGTAATGGGAGAAATAAGTGTATTCGCATCCTGACCAAAACGAACCGGATCGCTAGCAAAAATTTTAGAATCCGTTTGTAATTGGGCATGTATTTCAAGGCCAATTACCGGCTCATAAATCGAAGATTGAAAAGTACTCACAAATTATTTGGCTTATACGACATACAAAAGTAGGTAAATATACAAAAAAGCTAGGCTAAAAGCGCCTCAGGAAGCTTTCATTTTACATGTACATGCCGTTTTATGTTGATAGTTTACCCAATAAGCGTAGGCCACCGACAAACCTAATAATACACCAAAAATCCAATCATAGGAATTGCTTCCAAGCGAAACCTCGATTAGCTTAAAAATAAATGCAATACCTAGAAAATAAAGTGGTTTTAGGCGCCGATGTTTTTGAAAATCAAGAATTAACACAATAGCAGCGAGGCCAAAACTCAACAGCACAAGAATCCACTCAACATGGGAAGAAAACACAATGCTACCCAAAAGATATGGAGCAAAGAAAAAGATAAAAGGCATTGCCAAACAATGAATAGCACAAGCAAAAGACAGTATTAGTCCTAGCTTTTCTACAGGTATTAACTGCTTGGCCTTCTTAAATTTAGACATTACGCTAACTATTGAATAGTCAATGGAAAACTCACATCTACGTCGGTAGACCCACCTTCCTCATCACCTGACTTAGCGGCTTTACCATTTACTGGTGGTTGATGTTTTAATATAACCTGAAAAGTGCCATTACCTGGAACATATTGCGAACGAACATCTGCCTTTAATCCTACAGGAAGGCCATTCTTATCCAAATCCTTAATTTGGACACTTACTAAGCCAGTAGGTGACACTTTATAGACAAACATATGTACATCGGCTTCTTCTTCAATCTCCTCCGAAATATCAAAAACAGGACTTTTAGTCTCATCCAATAATGAAATAGACATTTCGTAGACCATATTCTTATTTAATAAAATAGGATCAACAGAATCCATCACACCATCACCTTGCTTGTCCCGCCAATAAAACATCTTAACCTCACCACTAGGTGATTTAAATGATAATCTAACAGTCGTAATTAACTCATTATCATCGGAAGGTTCGACATCTTCCTTTGAGCAACTAGCAAACACAAATAAGAAGGCCAACAATAAAATTGTAACGTTTTTCATGAATCAGTAAATTAGTTTAATTAAAATGATACACAAATTAAACCGAATGCAAAGATGCAACAATGTTGCAAATAAAACAAGTCGAT
>DKIP01000019.1:0-4576 GCA_002454335.1 Cytophagaceae bacterium UBA6715
GTTGATTTACACGCAAGGAAAGCTGATGTGTGGGTCTACGTATCAACGCCGAATAGGTTGAATCCTTTCCATTAATTTGATTGTGCATCTTGCCTTCCATGTAGGTATAACCTAATTCCGTAGCGAATCCCTTCCAAGTATAGCGAGCCTCTAACTCAATTCCACTTGTGTTTTGTTTGGACACATTGGCATAACGTCCATAAGGTTCTACCGCAATCGACTGAAATACAATTCCATCTTGAACATCTTGTTGGAAACCCACCAAACGTACATAAAACGCCCCAAAATTCTGTTCAAAACCCGCTTCAAACGTTTTGCCTTGCTCCGCTTTCAAATCCTTATTCCCATAAGGCGAATAAAGTTGATATAAAGATGGTGCTTTAAAACTGCTGTAATAATTCGAAAACAATTTTCCCTTCGGCCAAACATATACATGTGGATTAACATGATAGGTCAAATTATTTCCATACAGGGAATGATTACTTAACCTGCCACCTAGCTCCAAACCCCAAACATCATCCCGATGCTTTTCGAAGGTCATATAAGTTCCCAACAACTGAATATTCGCCAAAGAAGCTGCTAATGCAGGAGAATCATAGCGACCATAGGCACTGATCGAAAAATCACTTTGGCTTGTCGACTGCTTCCGAAACTCAACACCGGCCACCGATTGAATTCCGGCAGGCAGATTCCATTTCACATAGCTTTCAGCTCCTTGGTTCAAACCTACATAGGCCGATTCGCTGTAATTTGACCAAGCATTTGCCGGAATGTCTGTCGAATCATTTCGAAAAAAACGATGTGTTATGTCTTGAAACAAACGAACAAATAAATCCCCTTTCTCAAATTGTCGGTGAAATTGAGCACGAAAAGCATGATTCGAAGCTTTCGCCGTATAATCTCGCTCATCCATCAAAGGACCTCCATCTAAACTCGCCCGATAAAACTCACTTTGGTAATACAAATCCCAGTCGGCATGTTTACCAATCGTACTCCCCATATTCACCCGAATGTTTTGTTGACCCATCCCATCTTTCTCCACCTGATTCGCGGCCGCAGAAAATCCTTGCGTTTGAAAGTTTTTCAAAGCAAGACCCAAGCGCAAACTATTGATTGTTTTCTGAATTTGAAACGCCTCCGCATGGGTTCCTAAGCCACCTGCTTGAAGATTGAGCGATGATCCCGACTTCCGAGTTATTAAATTAATCACTCCAGCCATCGCATCTGAACCATACAGCGTAGATTGTCCTCCCTTCATGATTTCTATACGTTCCAAATTCCCCAAATCAATTAAATTCCAATCCAACACCGAGGAAATATGTGAGGGATCATTAGCAGGAAAGCCATCAATTAACAACAGAACATTACCTGTATTCGAACCGCGGACATAAACTTCCTGATTACTTCCGGGCGCGCTACGGGCACCCACAATGGAAATTCCAACGTTTTCCTGCAATAATTCACCAAGGTTTTTACCCAGACTTTGTTGAATCTGTTCTTGACTGATGATGGAAACTACTTTTCCAGTTTGGCTTAATTTAGCCGGATACTTAGATGCCTTCACTTGAACTTCCGATAATAAGGAATCCAGTTGAATAGCCGTTTTCGATGCGTACAGCGTAGGTAGGCATACGAATGAGAACGCTGTCAAAAGCGTCAATCGAATGTTGAACATGTTTTTTGCCCTTTCAGGCGATCAAATAAAAAGGTAATCGAACGCTCAACCCCATCGCATCCGCCGTGATACAAGGTTAAGAATCATCTAAGGCAGGTCTCCTGACTCAATTCCGTTTCTTTTCTGCCTTCCCAGCTGAAGCCAGTGACTTGAAATGAAAAGCATTTTGGAATTTCACAGTTGCGGGGACAGTTTTAGTATTTCACTAAATTCCCTATTAAGTGACCTATGCAGAAACACAGGCAACACCCTAAACTGTTGCAAAATAACAATAAACTGATAATAATACCTAACCTTGCCGCATTGAATAAAAATTTAGCAATTTTTGCACATATACTTATAAACCCAGATTTTAACTTGGAGATTTACAACAAACCTAATCACCCCATGAACTCACCCACTCGATGCAGCTGGCCCGGGAATGACCCACTCTACATCGCTTACCACGATCAAGAATGGGGAAAACCCTTACATGACGACCAACAATTATTCGAACTCCTCGTATTGGAAGGATTCCAGTCGGGGCTATCCTGGATCACCATCTTGCGAAAGCGTGAAAATTTCCGCGCTGCATTCGCACATTTTAATCCAACTATTTTAAGTCAATGGTCGGATGTGGAACTATCAAATTGTCTCCAAAATGCAGGAATCATCCGAAATCGATTAAAAATCGAAGCTGTTCGGACGAATGCGCGTGCTTTTATTCAAATTCAGGAAAAATTTGGTAGCTTTGACCGATTTATTTGGGATTATGTCCAACAGCAACCCATCACAAATCAGTTTAACGAGCATAAGGATTTACCCGCTCAAACAGACCTGTCTGTTCGCATCAGTAAAGATCTCAAGAAATTAGGTTTCAAATTTGTGGGCCCTACCATTTGTTACTCTTTCATGCAAGCCGCAGGCCTTGTAAACGACCATATAACTAGCTGTTACTGTTACAATAAATAACCTATGAATACGCGGATCGTCATCATTCCGACTTACAATGAAATTGAAAACATTCAAGCCATCATCGAGAAGGTGTTGAGCTTAGAACCTGTTTTTGATTTATTAATTGTGGATGACGGTTCCCCGGATGGCACGGCGGCATGTGTAAAAACACTCCAACAAGCCCATCCAGATCGCATACATTTACTTGAACGCAAAGGGAAATTAGGTCTCGGGACTGCTTATATCGCTGGATTCAAATATGCGTTAGAAAAATCCTACGAATATATATTCGAAATGGATGCCGACTTCTCCCATAATCCAGATGATTTAATCCGCTTGTACGATGCCTGCGCAAATCAAGGTGCATTTATGTCGATTGGCTCGCGATACATCAATGGGGTAAACGTGGTCAACTGGCCCATTGGACGCGTTTTGATGTCTTACTTTGCAGGATTTTATGTGCGTTTTATCACGGGCATGCCTATTCAAGACGCGACAGCAGGTTTCGTTTGTTATCGAAGAAAGGTCTTAGAAACCATTCCGCTGGATCAAATCAAATTCATCGGTTATGCCTTCCAGGTGGAAATGAAATTCACAACTTGGAAATATGGATTCAAGATGACAGAAGTACCTATTATCTTCACGGATCGCACAAAAGGCGAAAGCAAGATGTCGGCAAACATCTTCAAAGAAGCTATTTTTGGAGTGATTCAGTTAAAAATCAACAGTCTATTCAAACGCTATCAGGTTAACAATGGATTATAATTTCCTAAAATCATTGCACATTATTTTTGTTGTGAGCTGGTTCGCAGGATTATTCTATTTACCCCGTTTATTGGTTTACCACGTGGAAGCGCAAGATAAAGACGCGCAGGCAAAAGATATTTTATCGAAGCAATTCGAGAAAATGGAAAAACTACTTTTCAATGCGATTATGATACCTGCGATGTGGCTTACGTGGCTGACGGGTCTTTCCATGATCTACCTAACCTGGTGGGATAATTTTCATGCGCATGGTTGGTTACACCTGAAATTAACCTTTGTCCTTTGCATTACGATTTACCATTTCGTCTGCAGATATCTCATTCGACAATTTCGAGCATCCCAATTCATTTTAAAAAGTGGCCAGCTGCGATTATTTAATGAAATTGCAACGATATTATTAGTCGCGGTAGTGTTCTTAGTCATTGCTAAAAATACCTTTGATATGGTGCTAGGAATCGGTGGATTTATTGCCTTTGCCATCGTAATTATGGCGGCGGTGACGATTGTCAAGAAAATTCGATCTAACGCATAGAACGGTCCATATCACGTTTGATGTCCTTTTCTTTGATATCATCTCGCTTATCAAATGTCTTTTTTCCTTTCGCTAATGCAATGTTCAGTTTGGCATAACCTTTATCGGAAATAAAGAGCCTTGTAGGAATAATAGTCAAACCTACATTTTTTAACTCCTTTTGCAATTTTGCTAGTTCTCTTTTGGAAAGTAATAGTTTGCGGTCGCGCAAGGGGTCATGATTAAAATGCGTACCTTCATCATACATCGAAATATGCATGTTGCGCACAAATAACTCATCCTGAAAGAATATACAATAGGCATCTGTCAAATTAGCTTTGCCCTGGCGAATGGATTTAATTTCTGTTCCGGTCAAAACAAGTCCAGCCGTGAATGTATCCAGGAATGTATATTCGAAGGATGCCCGACGGTTTTTAATCTCAACTTGTTTTTGGATTTTATCCTTTGCCATACCGAAATAAAAAAGCCACACAGCTACGAGGCTGCGTGGCTCCTTAAAAATTTAAACGCTATTTCTCAGCTTTCTTTGCTGCGTATTCTTTGTTCAAACCGTCAACCAACTTCTGCGTTACGTCTACTGAAGGATCTGCGAACAAGATACCTCCACCAATTTTAGAATAACCTAATACGAATTCGTATTTGTTTTCCTTGTTCACTTTGGCGATATACTC
>DKIP01000019.1:4758-35679 GCA_002454335.1 Cytophagaceae bacterium UBA6715
GCTTGAAGTTCTGCTTGTAAAGCACGCTCTTTTTGACCTAAGTCCACCTGTAAGCGATACCCTTTATTTTCAAACTCTTTTTGAGCATCTTTGTAAAACTGATAATTCGTCAACAATGAATCTGAATTTACAAACACGATGCGCTTGCCCTCAGCAGTTACGCCTGCTCCTGCAGAACCAGCACCTGCGGTAGGCTTGAAAAATGAATAAGCGACTGCAAGTGTTAAAACTGCCAACCAAACGTAAGAGATACTTGAATTTTTCACGGGTTTAATTTTAATTATAAATGGATTTAATGGTAAATATACAATCTATGCTTCGATTGTCCTAAATTTTTGATAATTCTATCGCAATCTGGCTCCTGCCCAAGTCCAAAAGCCCAAAAAGATTCCTCCAATGAGCCCTGTAACCAAATAAAGCAAAGGGACACTTCCTTGCAGCGGCAACAAAGTAGCCATCCGAACAGGCAAGGCGCTTGGATTCGAATAATTTAACCACCATGCGGAACCACCCCACAGCAAAATTCCAGAAATAAAGCCTACCGTAAAGGAGCTTTTTACCGGAAATTTTAACAAATAGGCCAAAACTCCAGCCTGAATTCCCATCGCATACCAAGGTAAATAGAATCCAACGATTGCGCCGACAATGATTAAAATGATGATACGTAATGTATTGCTTTGCATGATGATTATTTTGATAAAGTAATTGTCTTACGAATGCGACTGGACGATTGATTCGGATTTTCTAAAAATAACAAGGGACGTAACTCTCCTTTGGCCCAAGTATCAATTAAATCATCGTAATGCACGCTTCCGGGATTTCCTGATTGTCCACCTGGGTAAATGCCATAAGCTTTCGGATTACCCGTTTTCGACAATTCGACAATAAATCGCCAAGATGGACCTGTCTTTGTCGTTGCGGCGTTCACAATGGAACCTCCTCCACCAATCGGGATCTTTAAACGACTCAAGGCATCCATGCCTGGAATTAAATGGCGAACACCCGTTTGTTTATGCTTGTACCAAGCCCACTCGGGACCCAGTGCACCATGATGTTTCACGAGGGTGTCAACCGTAGCTTGGAAAGAAGAAGAAATAATCTGTTCCATCGTCTCGTTCTTACCTTTTGTTTTAACATTATCCCACCAACGTGCATTAGCTTCATATTCTATTAAATGAATCGTACGGTCAATCGCCGGCCGATTCATCGGAACCTTTTCGTCGGCCGCAAATTCATCATCCCATAAGGCCGACTGCAAATTAAGCACCCATGTCTCAAAAATCGTTGCACCAACGGACTCCGGTGAATTTTGCAAATTCCATCCTTTCAATACCCCTAACGCCTGATGATTCGATTTCACGGAACGCATTAATAAAGGCAATAATTTTCTAGCCCGAATGTTGAAGTTGTCATTTTGTAATCCTCGCAAGGAATCAATGGTCACTTTTTGCATCGCCGTCAATCGTTCATTGATGCGTCGCCCACGTTCCGATGGCGCATATTGCCAACCTAAATAATACGGGTAGCTAGGATCAGTAGAAAACTGATTCGCGGAACTAACAAATTGACGGGCAGGATTTTTGACATGTGGATTGTGTGACTGAGGTATAAATCCTTTCCAATCCGCCGCTGGGTCCGTCCCATCCATCAAATATTTTCCTTGCAGCCTCGACTTCAGCGGAAACTTTCCATTCACCCACAACGCAATGTCTCCTTCGTTACTCGCAAAAACAAAGTTTTGAGCTGGAGCAGAGAAATAACGCAATGCCTCTGTGTAATCCGTGTAATTTTTGGCACGGTTCAAACGATAAAAAGTGGTTAGCTCTTGTGATTTCTCATGTGCGATCCAACGCAATGCATGACCCACGGGGATGTTTGGCTTAAACGTCTTTTCATGACTTAAATAAACAACTGGACCATGGTGGGTGAAAAACACCGTATCAACAAAATCTTTTTTACCTTTAATTTTAAAGGTTTCAATACGCAATTTGGTTTTTTTCCACTGGCCATCATGCCAATATTCCAATTTGGAGGCGTCCTTAAATTTCACTTGGTACCAGTCCAATACATCGGAACCGACGTTTGTCACACCCCAAGCGATATTTTTATTGAAACCCGCAATGACATTTGGTGTTCCCGGCATCGTAGAACCATAGACATTGACACCCGGGGCTACTAATTGAACTTGGTACCAAATAGAAGGCAATGAAAGCGTCAAATGGGGATCATTGGCCAAAATAGGCATCCCTGAAACCGTCTTATTTCCAGAAACAGCCCAATTATTTGAGCCGATATTCGGATCCTTTTCAGGCGTTTGCATGGCGCTCCCTAAACCGATAAAGTCTTTGGGCGCCGCTGGAATGGGTACAGGTTTGAAGTCGATTGGACTGCCTGTTGGGATAATCGGACTTTCTTCAAAAGGATAATTCGGAAACAGGTCTTCAGCCACCTCACGTCCGTACTGACGAAGAATATTGGTCATCTTTAAATCATCCGTACCTGAAGCTAATACAAAAGACATATTCTTGAGAAACAAAGCGCTCTTAATGGGTGTCCAAGGCTCAGGTTTGTAATTCAAAAGTTTATATTCCAGAGGCAACTCTCGCTCAGAAAGCGACGCGATATAAGCATTAATTCCATCCGAATAAGCCTCCAAAGCTACCTTTGCCTGTGGATCTTGTTTCATTCCTTCAAAAGATTGTTCGGCGCCATAAACGGAGCCCATACGACGTTGGAATTGATCCGAAGCTAAGCCTTTTTCACCCACAATCTCCGAAATTCGACCACCCGCAAAATGCGTTTGAAACTCCATTTGCCATAAGCGGTCTTTAGCCGTGATATAGCCTTGTGCTAAAAATAAATCGTGGTCGTTTTCAGCAAAAATATGCGGTATCGCCATCTCATCGTAAACAACTTTTACAGGCTTTAGTAAGCCAGGAATATTCAACTCTTCCTCACTCATTTCCTCAGAACCGGCCATTTCAGCATTGATCCAAAATCCATGATAAGGGCTTAAAAGTTTACCAAAAGGCGGAATTGTCCCCCATGAATTGTCCCATCCAATGGTAACTAGAATAGCTAAAACCAATGGAATGATCGATTTAATAAATTTCATTTGTTGATATAGATAGGATAATAATGACTTTTCAAAGATTTTTTTCTATTTTAGAAAGACAATTTTACGGAATAGTTATACAATCAACAAATAAATTATCTTTAAATAAATTTCGCTAAACGGCACCCATGAGAAGAAGATCATTTTTACAAACGGCAGGTTTATTTGGCGTGACGAGCGCGATGAACGTCCCAAATCCTGAACCTGTTATCATTGCTACTTGGAAAAATGAGGCGGGAACTAAAGCAGGATATGAGAAAATCCTTCAAACGGGAAAAGCACTTGATGGTGTAGAAGCAGGTGCGTGGGTACCCGAAGCAAATCCGGAAGAAACGACTGTGGGGTATGGAGGATATCCTGATCGCGACGGCCATGTAACCTTGGATGCTTGCATCATGGATCATTTGGGGAATGCAGGTTCGGTAACTTTTTTGGAAGGCATCATGCACCCCATATCGGTGGCTCGGGCGGTTATGGAAAAAACACCTCACGTGATGCTTTCAGGTGAAGGAGCTTTGCAATTTGCCCTATCTCAAGGATTTATAAAACAAGATTTATTAACCGAAAATTCCCGCAAAGCCTGGGAGGAATGGAAAAAAGTGGCCAAATACGAGCCCAAAGTAAATATTGAGCGCCACGATACAATTGGCTTACTTGCCCTAGGAAAAGCAGGGGAAATTGCTGGAGCGTGCTCAACAAGTGGCATGGCATTTAAAATGCATGGTCGGGTGGGGGATTCACCCATCATTGGTGGTGCTGTATTTTGCGACGATGAAGTAGGCGGTGCTTGCGCGACAGGACTAGGCGAATTTGTCATGAAAACACTTGGATCCTTTTTGATCGTTGAATTTATGCGTCAAGGGATGACACCACAGCAGGCATGTGAGGCAGCAATTATGCGGATTGTAAAGCGCTACAAATACCAAGAATTCCAAGTGGGATATTTGGCAATCAACAAAAAAGGAGATGTAGGCGCTTTTGCCATCCAAAAAGGATTTAATTACACCATTACCAAAAACGGCATGACCCAAGTCATTGAAAGTGCCTCATACATGTAGCTTATGGAGAAGAAAGTAGCCGAAAAGAAGAAGTTTTTAGTGGAAGTTGCTTGGGAAACTTGCAACCAAGTTGGGGGCATTTACACCGTGATTCGGACCAAGGTTCCCTCTATGGTGGAAAAATGGGGGGATGATTACTTATTGTTAGGGCCCTATTTCCCGCAAACCGCTGCGGCTGAATTCGAAGCCTTGCCTGTGACAGATGAAACACCCATCGGTCGAGCCATTTTATCTATGCGGGCACAGGGGTTACAGGTACATTATGGAAACTGGTTGATTACAGGTAAGCCTAAAATTATCTTATTTGATATTGCCTCCATGTACGATCAAGTAGATACAATTAAGGGGAAAATTTGGGAAAACCACAAAATTTCTACCCTAGGTGTGGAGGAATTAGTCAACCAAACAATTGCGTTTGGAGAACTCATTCGCTTATTCTTAACCCAATTTGCCGCAGAAAACAAATCCAAAAAAGACATTGTCGTTCATTTCCATGAGTGGATGGCCTCGACCTGCCTGCCAGATTTAAAGAAGGACAAAGTAAAAATATCGACAGTTTTCACCACGCATGCAACCATGCTGGGCCGTTACCTGGCTGGAAATGTGCCTAATTTCTATGACGTTTTAGACAAATTTGATTGGCACAAAGAAGCCGTCCATTATGGCATCGAAGCGCAAGCTTCTTTTGAGCGAGCTGCAGCACAAAAAGCCGATGTTTTAACAACTGTGTCTGATATTACAGCGAAAGAATGTATCGCATTTTTAGGTCGGATTCCTGAATTAATTCTTCCAAATGGGTTAAATATCCAACGCTTCGCCGCGATGCATGAACATCAAAATCTACATTCGCTCTACAAAAAGCGAATTTCCGATTTTGTCATGGGGCATTTCTTCCAAAATCAAGCATTTGATTTGGATCAAACGCTGTACTTATTTACTTCGGGCCGTTTTGAATACTCCAACAAAGGTTATGACATTACGCTCGATGCCCTAGAAATATTGAACAGAAAAATGAAGGAAGCCGGATCGAAAAAAACGGTCATCATGTTCTTCATTACCAAGCAGCCCTACCATTCCATTGATCCAGAAGTCTTGCACTCCCGTGCAGTCTTGGATGAGATACGTGAGAATTGTCAAGCGATTCAGAAGGAAGTTGGCGATAAATTATTCGAAGCAGCCGCTTCATCAAATGATTTACAATTGCCAGATTTAAATCAATTCGTAGATGAGTATTGGCGTCTACGGCTTCGTCGGACGGTACAAACCTGGAAGACAAATGCCCGACCGAAAGTCGTTACACACTTGTTAAAACAAGAGGATGACATCATTCGCAACTTACATCGGACGCAATTACTTAATAACCCGGATGATCAAGTTAAGGTGGTTTATCATCCCGATTTTATCGTTTCGACGAATCCGTTATTCGGACTGGATTACGGCCAATTCGTTCGTGGTTGTCACTTAGGGGTCTTCCCTTCTTACTATGAACCTTGGGGATATACGCCACTGGAATGTATGGCGCGGGGGGTACCTACGGTTACTTCTGATTTATCGGGTTTTGGTGATTACATGATGCAAATTATGCGCGACTATGAACAATGGGGCGTGAGTGTCGTGAATCGAAAGACACAGAACTACCAAGAATCTGCGGAACAATTAGCGAATATGCTTTTCAAATTCACCCAGCAAACCCAACGGGATCGTATCACACAGCGAAACCGCGTAGAGAGTATTGCGGATACATTTGACTGGTCAAATTTGCGGGGATATTATGATACGGCGCATGAATTAGCTGTGTTAAAAAAACGGAAATAGATTATCAGTTTTAGCTCCTTGAATGAGCCCAGAACTCCTTACCTTTGGCAATCCTCCAAGGTTTGCCAAAGGTACTTAGGAGATATGCTTTAAAGCCTCCCGTTTCGACAAAGGCATCAAAGCATTTTCAGCTACAAATTTCCTTACCCAATCCGCATCCGTACGGGCATATTGTCGCAAAGCCCAGCCAATCGCTTTCTGAATAAAAAACTCTTTGGACGTATTTAATGATAAAATCACCCGACTCAACAACTCCAAATCCGTTTTCGTTTTATAATTCAATTGAAATAGGATACAAAGTCGTTGATGCCAGAAAATGGGCGATTGCATCCAACGAGCCACCCAAATATCTCGCTGATCTGGGAACTTGATGAAATATTCACTTAAAACTTTAGGCGCTAATACATCCACAACATCCCACCAGGTTTTCGCATCTACCCATCGATCGATTAGCTCCGGAACACGTGCATCCCAAGATTTCTTCGCTTTTAAAAGGTATTCCATGGCAGCATATTGAAATTCGCGCTCCGGCAATGCGAATAAGTCAGAACAAACTTCGAACCAATCTTCAGACCGTCCATATTGTTTGTAAATATCCTTGAATACAAGCGCACGCTCAGGCTTTTTGATCCCAATAAATGGATATTGTTCCCGCATGTACCAGCGCATCCAGTACGCATTTTCGGGATTATCTAAGGCATAAAATGCCTCTTGGATGGCAGATACAAAATTCATTAATTGCTAAAATATAGTTCTCCCTCAATTCCACTTGGCGTCACAGCCCAGGTTGACGCATCAAAAGGTTTGTATTGAATATCCACAAAATTGATTTCATAGAAATTCTTCCAATTGAATTTCTCTCGGTCCAATTTACGTATATGATTGGCTGAAACATTCATGACCTCCAACTCAATGTGATTTTTCGATTGCAATATACCTGATGGAATGGAGATTTGATAAGGTAATGACCAAACGATCCCAAGTTCTTTCCCATTGATTTTCACACGAACCCAATCCCGAATTTTATCAAAATGCAAGACCTTCGCTTGTGAAATTTGCTCTGCCGACAAATTAAAATCAAAAGCATAGGTCCCTTTACCCCAATAATCATGCGTAGAAGAATCCTGTGTCCAAAACTGTAAGGATTCCATGGATTGCGCCGGTAAAACCTGTTGGGGAAAATTCAATTGGATTTTAGCTTCAGGGACCAAAGGCGTAAAAACCTTTGACACTGCTTCCGTTGGAATCGCATTTTTTGTTGCGGGAATCGAACGAATCAATAAACTCTGACCAGGTGCTAATTGCAAATAGAAGTGCTTATCCTTACGCAAGTTAGCCTTCTTAACTTCGCCTGTCATCGGATCTTCCAACTCAACACCAGCAGAGATTTTGGCAAATTGAACCATGCCTTCGGAAAACTTATTCGAAAGATTCGCGACAAAATACTGCGCACCCGTTCCCGATTTCTTTCGAATAAAGGAAATACCTTGGTCAGCTATACTTTCACGATTAACGTGGTACCGCTTGAGAATATTAATAGGATCCGAAACCCAATGCATGAGAAGCGTTTCCCTGGCAGCAGCCCAACGGGCTTTCTCGCCCGCAGTCAATCCAAACGAATTAACTTGCAGAGGTAAATGCTCTAAGAAATATATGGGCATTCCTTGTTTCACCCATTTGGCCCACAACTCCATCGTTTCAAGGGAAACATAATGCGCGGCAGGAATTAGTAAAACCTTGTATTCTAAACCGGATTTCGTTTTCCAGGTACGCTTGGGTGTCAACTGCAAACTCGCCATTAATTGGTCCGAAATGTAATCCACTTGATAGCCTTTGTCCTGCATGTGCTCCGACCACCGACCAAATGACGTATTCTTTATCCAATCACGACTATTAGCATGTAAATCCAAGGCATGCATTTTCCCCATGCCATTTCGTTCATGCCAAATATCCTCCATCGGGAAATACATCAGCACATCCGAATCCGTCTGATGCGCCTGCAACATTTTTTGACATGTTTCGATGTAGTGATTCAGCGAAGGCAAAGCTTCCCAAAAATGACTCTGCGGATTAAAATTTGTACTGGCATAAAACAACCAACCCGGCCAAGCTACCTCAGGTGGCGAATAGGTTGCTCCATGGTAAAATAGGTGATTTACCCCGCCAATAAATACTTGATCCACCACAGGTTTTACCTGAGCAAGAGAAACTTTGAAGTGATTCCCAAGCCAAGTTGTGGTCTCGGATGACACCAATTTCTTGCCAGTCAGATTTGCTGCTGAAGAGGCTAATTTTAAATTCCGAACATCGGGAACTCCAAAACGAATCGTGTCATAATCCGGATCCACTTGATAACCTGGTATATCAAACGATTTACTTCCAAAGAATTCCGTTTCAGGGATATCGACAGCCGCATATAAATCCAATAAATTTCCCGGTGAGCCATGAGCTTGATCCCGACTCTCAAAGCCCATTTGTTTGATCCATCCTGCGAATGGCTGAGTAAATTCGGTCAACAACAAAGAAGATAAAGTCCGATGGTAATCCGCCCAAATAGCATTTTCTTCTTCGGATGCCGCTTTGGGCTTAGCCAACACATCCAAGTGTTTCCGTAAATCGTAGTGATTCAATCGCTCAAAAGCCTCAAACAATTTTGGGGTATAATTTGCCCCATAAACTTCGTACGAATCATTGTACAGGGCACGCAAAGGAGCATGTGCTTGTTTTAGTAAAGGCACAAATTCCTCACGATAGTGTTCGAAGGCGCTTTTGGAAAAATGGTCCATGACTAATCCCTCTCCCCCAGGTGCTGCCCGCTTAACTTGCTGGCCCGTCCCCTTCTGCACCAACACATAAATCGTTGCACCCTTGGGTCCAGCGGTGTATTGGCTCAAATGTGCTTTAATTAATTCTTGCTCAAAACCTCCATCCACAAATACTGAGGCCGCTTGTACGTCGGCAGCAGGTAATGTATAGCTTTGATTGGCAGCAATTTGAACGGCTTCAATCTGATAGCGTTTCGCGGCATCGGAGGCATTTATTGTAGGTCCACCTAGCGGCCAACCGGTGCCTAAAGTCATGTCGATACCTAGGTGTAAGCGCTTTGCTTCTTTAAGTACAAAGGCAAATTTCTGTTTCCAGGCTGGGCCAAGGAAAGATAAAAATGCCGACTCATAACCTTTGGCGCCATAAATGGGAATGATATGTAGACCCCCAAAACCCGCTTTGGCAAAAGACGCTAAATCATGTGTAATCCCTTTCTCGCTGACTGCGCTTCCTGGCCACCACCAATAAGCCCAGGGCTTAGACGTAGAAAAAGCAGCAGGATCAGATGCTCCCGCTGCTTTTGTTAAAATCAAAAAACATATGAGTAGGTATGCGAATGTTCTCATTACCCGAATGTCGTTTTTTTAAACAAAACGACCTAATAAATTCTCCAAATATTCTTGCTTACCTGAGATCATCGCAGGCTCACCAATCTCAACAGCAATTTGATATAAATCTTCTAATTTAAGCTTTCCAGCTTCAAAATCAGCACCTTTACCTGAGTTGAAGCTTGCATAACGAGCCGCTTTCAAGCGATCCATTTCACCATGTTTCGCTAATTTATCCGCGATGATTAAAGAACGAGCGATTGTATCCATTCCACCGATGTGCGCATAGAATAAATCCGCAGCATCCGTTGAATTACGACGACGTTTCGCATCAAAATTGATACCGCCGCCGGCTAAACCGCCTTGCTTTAAGATGATTGACATCGCTTCTGCCCACTCGTATATATCCGTTGGGAACTGATCCGTATCCCATCCGTTTTGATAATCTCCTTTATTTGCGTCAATCGAAGCCAACATCCCCGCATCCGAAGCAACTTGGCATTCATGAGCAAACGTGTGACCCGCCAAAGTCGCGTGGTTCACTTCTAAGTTTAATCCAAATTCTGATAATAAATCAAATTCGCGTAAGAAACCGATAACGGTTGCTGCATCGTAATCATATTGATGTTTGGTAGGCTCACAAGGCTTTGGCTCAATGAAGAATTTTCCTTTGAAACCATTGCGACGCGCATATTCGACGCAGGTATGTAACATACGCGCAAAATGTTCTCGCTCACGCTTCATATCTGTATTTAACAAAGACATATATCCTTCACGACCTCCCCAGAATACGTATCCATCACCGCCTAATTTGATTGTTGCATCAATGGCTCCTTTCAATTGTGCGCCAGCATGCGCGACCACTTCGAAATTCGGATTTGTAGACGCACCGTTCATATAACGCTCATTGGAGAACAAATTAGCCGTTCCCCACAATAATTTCACGCCACTTTCTGCTTGTTTTTTCTCAAAAATATCCGAAATGAATTTCACACGATCCGTGAATTCTTTCGGATCATTATGTCCTTCAATCGCATCCACATCGTGGAAACAATAAAAAGGCGCACCAATTTTCGTAATGAATTCGAATGCCGCATCAGCTTTATCAGCGGCACGTTGGCGTGCATCCGAAGCAACATCCCACGGATAATGATGCGTACCTGGACCAAAAGGATCTGAACCATCGCCGCAAAACGAATGCCAATAGGCAATCGCAAAACGTAAATGTTCTTTCATCGATTTTCCTGCAATGATTCGGTTCTCGTCGTAGTAACGAAAAGCGAGCGGGTTATCTGATTCCGGGCCTTCAAATTTGATTTGATCAATCCCTTTGAAATATTCTTTTTGTCCAATTAATACGCTCATGTGTTGTATGGTATTTGTGATTAACTTGCTTGATGTGGCTCAAAACTACAAATTCTCCTAATGATTCCAAACGCTTTGTTGTATTTTTTTAGCATAGTATAGCACAGTCAAGTATATATATAATGATACGATTATTAATAGTTTTTTCTATTTTTGGAAAACACTACTTCATTTATGTATAAACTTATTAAACTTAGTTTGTTGATAATCATCGCATTACCAACATCCGCTCAAACGGCATTCAATGCCAACGGTCGTTTCGAACAATTGGAATCAACATTACCTACACCCAATTCCTATCGTACTGCAAGTGGGTCGCCAGGAAAAGATTATTGGCAGCAACGTGCCGATTACGATATCAAGGTGGAATTAGATGACATCAACCGTAAAATCACGGGTACGGAGACGATTACCTATTTCAATAATTCTCCAGATGAATTGCCCTATTTGTGGATTCAATTAGATCAAAACTTATTCGAGAAGAACGCAGCCCGCAAAACGGCGGCGACGGGTGAAATCAAGAATGGCATCAGTGCAGCTACTTTCAAAGAATTGACAGATCCGAAGGAATATGGCTATAAAATTACTGCGGTTAAAGACATCAAAGGAAATCCATTGCGTCATACAATTAACCAAACGATGATGCGCATCGATTTGCCTACACCGGTAAAATCGGGCGGATCGGTTAGCTTCAACATCGATTGGAATTATTTGATTACGGAATATTATGGTCGGTCAGGCTATGAGTTTTTTGCCAAAGATGGCAATGCCAATTATTTCATCGCGCATTGGTTCCCACGCATGGCGGTCTACAATGATGTATATGGCTGGCAGCACAAGCAATTCATGGGTCAAGGAGAATTCACCTTGAACTTTGGTAATTATAAAGTTGCGATTACAGCACCAAACGATATCGTTGTAGGAGCAGGGGGTGAGTTATTAAACCCGAATCAAGTGATGTCGGCAACACAACTAAAGCGTTGGGAAAAGGCCAAAACAGCCACACGCCCTGTGGAGATTGTAACACAAGCAGAAGCTGAAGCAGCTGAAAAAGGAAAGCCAACGGGCAAAAAGACTTGGATATTCAAGGCCGACAATGTGCGTGATTTTGCATTCACGGCTTCGCGTAAATTCATTTGGGATGCTTTACAGGTAGAGGTTGAGGGAAAGAAAGTGTGGGCGATGTCTTATTACTCGAAAGAGGGAAATCCACTGTGGGGGAAATATTCAACGATGGTGGTAGCACATACCTTGCGTTCTTATTCAAAAAGAACAATTGCTTATCCCTATCCAGTAGCTATTTCATGCCACGCGACATTAGGCGGCGGAATGGAATATCCAATGATCTCCTTCAATGGCGGTCGGCCAGAAGCCGATGGAACCTACACGGAGAATGTCAAAAATGGCATGATCGGTGTTATTATTCACGAGGTGGGCCATAACTTCTTCCCAATGATTATTAACTCGGATGAGCGTCAATGGTCTTGGATGGATGAAGGATTGAATACTTTCTGCCAATATTTAGCAGAGCAAGAATGGGATCGTAATTTCCCAGCACGCCGTGGGGAACCCCAAAACATTGTGCCATACATGCGTTTGGATTCGAAGAATCAGGTACCCATTATGGCGAACTCGGAGAACATCATGGACTTCGGGAATAATGCCTATGCAAAACCGGCAACGGCTTTGAATATCTTGCGCGAAACAGTGATGGGACGTGAATTGTTTGATTATGCATTTAAAGAGTATGCGCGTCGGTGGGCATTCAAACAACCGTATCCAGCCGACTTCTTCCGTACCTTGGAGGATGCTTCGGGTGTGGATTTAGATTGGTTCTGGCGTGGATGGTTCTATGGTACAGAACCCGTGAATCAATCAATTGAAACAGTAGAATGGTTTGGTGTAGACAACATGGACCCTGTGGCTAAGAAAGCAACAGAGCGTGCAACGGCTGAAGCTAAGCGTCAAACGATTTCAAATATTCGTAACAAGACGGACATCAAATCAACTGTAGTAGAGGAAAATCCAGATTTAACAGATTTCTATAATACGTATGATCGTTTTGCAACAACAGATGCGGAGAAGAAGAAATACCAAGAATATTTAAGCGGTTTGTCGGAGGAAGAACGCAAGTTAGTCGCGGAAGGTAAGAACTTCTACGTGGTTAATTTCAAGAATAAAGGTGGGTTACCGATGCCTGTAATCGTGAAATTAAGCTATGAAGATGGAACGGATGAGGTATTACGTTTCCCGGCGGAAGTTTGGCGATTGAATGATGTACAGGCGAAGAAAATCATCCCTACATCGAAGAAGGTAGTGAAGTGGACGCTTGATCCATTCTATGAAATTGCCGACATTGATACGGATGATAATACGTATCCACGCGAGCCGGCTCAGCCAACGCGTGTTCAGTTGTTTAAAGCACAACCACGTAGCTATGGCGGAGGTCAAAATCCTATGCAAGAGGCTCAAAATGCAAAAAAATCAGGAGCGGTAACCAGTTCTAAGAACTAGCGAGGGGGTAAACGCTGACGAGGTTAAAAACCCCGTCAGCGTTAGGCAAAATCGCTAAAAACTGATAGAAATCGACTCAAAAAACTGATATTTATTATTTACTGAACGATAAAAAAGGCTTAAATCAATTCAGATTCAAGCCTTTTTTATTTGCTTTCCCAAACAACTAATCAAAGCAAGAATGATAAGATTATAAAACAATTAAATTACCTGTCCCCAAAATCTCGACATAGGAACAAGGGGTTCGACATACAAGCCTTGAGTCGCCCCGTCAGAGCGACTAAGTTTGATAGATTTTTATTTCTATCTAACGCACATGTTATCGCTTAAACAAGTCTTTTTTGTTGCATCAATTTTAGCATTTTCAACCAAAGCACAACAAACGCTAAAACCTTTAACTACCAGAAGTATAGGAATTGATTTGGGCCTTGGTTTTCAAAATATCGGCCAAATAATTAATCCGAACAAAGATATTTGGGGTCTTAATACTCCCTATTTTTACAAAGTACACTTCATTGAGTTTCAATACGAACAAGAACTACGAAAAATTGGGCAATACCCCATCTACCTTAGTATAAAGCCACAATGGAATCGAAGTGAATATAAAGAGGAAAATGACGATGAAAAACTCCGACAGGGCTTTGAAAGTGGCATTAATCTGGGACTCAAAATTAAGAAAAAACGCAATACGGCAAGACCTGGTTTTTGGTTTGCAGAGCTTAGTGTGGGACCACATTTTATATCTGGAGCACCAAGACGCCAATCTGTTGGATTTATTTTTTCAGATAATCTGAGTGCTGGACTTGAATTTCAAACTTCGAAGCGCATGAGCAACCACCTAAGCATGGGCTTTAGACATGTGAGTAACGCAGGCATTCAAAATCCCAATGGTGGGATAAATACCATTTTCATCAAGATAGGAACCTCAATTTCACTCAATATACTATAGTAGGGTTATTCAATCACTACAGTATCCAATAAACTTAAATCCAATTTTGTATTCGATTTTCCTCTAAAGTACATGGGGGCAAATCGGTAACCAAAAAGAAGGTCATTTAAAGCATAGGAATTACGTGCCATGACCGTCGATGAATATACTTCATCGAAACCAATAAGCAAAGCACTAACTTCTAGTTGAAGCGCTTCAACATCCACTTGAGATAAACCCCATAAGGGACTTTTTTCATTGATCGGATGAACAATCGTCCAGTTCAAGACCAAGCTATCTACGTGCGATCGTTCTAAATCTAAATTATAAAACTGATAATTCCCTTCCGGACTGAACAAACGGGCACTTACTTTGATTTCAACATTGGTCAGAATATGATCATCTTTATAGCCTACCAGTCGGAACATCAAGGCCTTCCCTCCCTGGTATTTAGTCAACAACATTTTCTCTGAAAAACGGACAAAAGAGCGTGGTCGAGAGAAGCGACCATAGAGTAAACCAGCTGCAATGGCGAAAGACAAAAAGCCTACCAAAGACTCTATCGCGGCAATCCAGTTGGTTAACTCGCCCACGGGATTCACGCGACCATATCCAACTGTCGTAAAAGTCTGCGTACTAAAAAAGAACAATTCCTTTACTCGTTCAAAACTATGTTCACTAGCTACCCCTTCCAAACCCGATGGACCAGCCAGCCAGTATAGCAAGGTAAAAAAGCAATTGATAATGAAATAGGCATTGAAAATAACCAAAATAAATCGCCAACGAGGCATTGTAAGCATACTATGATAGCTACTTACACGAGAAAAAAAAGGAATACCTAGTCGCTGTATATTGAAGCTACCATCCCGATTGACCATTCGGCCGCCCATCTGAGAAGCCTTATCTCCGAATCCCGTATCTTGATTATTTTGAATCATTTATATGATGATTAGTTTCGCAGAAGCAATCAATAAAACCAAAGCCAATATCCAACGAACCGCCTGATTCGAGGCGATTTGAGCTCCCCAACGAGCACCTAGCATGCCGCCAAACAAAGCACTAGCAATCCAATAGATCAAGGAATCATCCAAAGGAATCCAATGCTTAATTCCCGCTAAACCAGCCACTGAATTCACAAAAATAAACAAGGAAGAAACAGCAGCCGCTTGCTTTAAACTTGACCATCGCATCAACAATAGCACAGGACTTAAAATAATTCCCCCTCCGATCCCAATCATCCCAGACAATAATCCAATCCCAGCGCCAAACACTAGTGCGATGAGAATCGACACAGAACGATATGTTACATCTTTAAAATTGGCCATCATTCGAATAATCGCAATCAATAGACAAGCACCTAAAATTCGCTTATAATTCGCATCACTTAGCACAAACTGCGCCCCTAAATAGGACATCGGGATGGACGTCAGCGCAAATGGCCAAAATAATTCAAATCGGAAATAACCTTTTTTGTAAAACTGATAAAAAGCGAGCAAAGAAACACCTAGGTTCAAGATCAAAGCCGTTTGCTTCATCACGGCTGGAGCTACACTAAAAATCGCTAAAACAGCCAAATAACCTGACGCACCTCCATGCCCTACGGAGGCATATAAAAAGGCCATCACACCCAATAATCCAAGTAATATCCAAAAATCCATTATACCCGCAAATAAATCAACAATTTTTCCCAATCGGGTACCCGAATCCGTTCCGACTTCAATCGCGCTACTGGAACTTGTTTAATTTTTTCAAATAAACGAATGTAATATTCAAAGGCCAACATTACTCCCTTCTTCGCCTTCAAGGGCAAATTCTCTATCCCGCGTAAGCCCGCATCAAAATCCGCTTGAATATCGGCCTCAATTTCCTTTTTCTGTAAATCCGTGAATTGTTCATAATCAATACCCGGAAAATATACCCGACCTCTGTCTTCAAAATCCGACTTAATATCGCGTAGAAAGTTAATCTTTTGGAAAGCAGAACCTAAGGCGCATGCATCTGGCTTCAGTCGCTCATATTCGGCTAAATCACCCGCACAAAAAACCCGCAAACACATTAATCCTACGACTTCCGCCGAGCCATAAATATATTGTTTGTACAACGCTGCATCATATTCCCGATCCGACAAATCCATCTCCATCGAATACAAAAAGGCATCGATCAAGTCGCGCTCCATGTGATAGGTATTCACTGCCCACTGAAACGAGTGCAGTATGGGATTTAGACTAATCTTCTCCTCTATCGCTTGATAGGTATCTTCTCGGAATCGCGTTAAAAGCGAAGCCTGATCTTGCCCGTAAAAGGTATCCACAATCTCATCTGCCAAACGCACAAATCCATAAATCGCATAAATCGCCTCATGATACTCCTTGTCCAATGTTCGAATTCCCGACGAAAACGAAGTGGAATAGGCCTGCGTCAATCGCTTACTCGCATCTAATGAAACCTGTAAATATAAATCCATGCCGCGTTTAGTTCAATAATTTATCTACTTCCTTCGCGACCACAATGCCCGAAATCAAAGATGGTGGAACACCTGGGCCCGGAACTGTCAATTGGCCCGTATAAAACATATTTTTCAAATGCTTATTTTTCAAACTTGGCTTTAAAATAGCAGTCTGCATCAATGTATTCGCAAGTCCATAGGCGTTCCCTTTAAATGCGTGATAATCGCCCATGAAATCCTGATGCGCATAGGAACGTTTATATACGATCGAATCCCGAATCGATACACCACAATATTGCTCCAATCGATCCATCAATTGGCCAAAATACTGTTCCCGAACCTCTTCCGTATCCTCCAAATTAGGCGCCACAGGAATCAATAAAAACAAATTTTCGCAACCCTCAGGGGCAACTGAAGGATCCGTTACAGATGGCGCTGACGCATAAAATAAAGGATCAGACGGCCACATGGGATCCGTATAAATCTCATGTGAATGAACCGAGAAATCCCGATCAAAAAATAGATTATGGTGTTTCAATCGAGGCAAACGTTTATTAACTCCTAGATAAAACAAAAGAGATGAAGGAGCCATAACACGTTTATCCCAGTAGGCCTCGTCGTAATTGCGATGCGCATCCCCTAGCAACGTCTCAATATGGTGGTAGTCAGCACTTGCAACTACGGCATCAGCCTTGATTAATCCTTGCGAGGTTTTCACACCTTTGACTTCCCCTCCCTCGATAGCAAAACCATTAACCTCCGTGAGGTAATTAATTTGAACACCTTTCGAGAGAGCCAATTCAACCATCCCTTTCACAATCATATGCATTCCTCCCATGGGATACCAGGTACCCAATTTGATTTCTGCATAATTCATCAAACTGTACATCGCAGGGGTATTTTGAGAAATCGCACCTAAAAATAAAATTGGGAATTCCATTAATTTCAGCAATGTCTCCGACTTGAAAAACTTACGAACATGCGAATAAAACGAAGAAAAAACGTCCATCCGCAAGGCATCTATCAGTATACGTAAGCTTAAGAATTCCGTAATTTTCAAGGAAGGCTTCCAAACAAATTCTTGAATCCCTACTTTATATTTATAGGCAGCTTGATCTAAAAACCGATCCAATGCGTTTGCTGCACCCGGCTCAATCGATTCGAATAATTCGCGCAATTCATCATAATTCGCAGGCATATCGACAACCTCCTCATCTGAAAGTATGACACTGTAGGAAGGATCCAAACGCTTTAACGTATAATAATCAGGCGTTTTCTTACCAAAACGGGCAAAATAGTTGTCGAAAATATCAGGCATCCAATACCAACTAGGTCCCATGTCGAAGGTAAAACCCTTTTCCTGAAACACCCGAGCACGACCACCCGCTTGTTCATTTTTCTCTACGATGGTTACCTCGTAGCCCTTGTCCGCGAGCTCTGTTGCCGTAGACAAGCCTGAGAAACCCGCACCAATAACAATAACTTTTTTCTTCTTCATGCTAAACAAATATACTAAAAACTGATAAGCTTTTGGCAAAAGAAAAAGTCAGATAAAATCTGACTTTTTACTTCCTCTTCTGTTAACCAAAAAACTAATTATTACAATATGAATACTTAGGCATACATACTTAAATGACTTTTCAAGGTCTTCCGAGCGATATGAATTCGGTTCTTAACTGTACCAATGGGCAAATTCAATTCTTCTGCAATCTCATGATATTTATAACCTTCAAAATACATCAAGAATGGCACACGATACATTTCCTCCGTGTGCCGTAGGGCTAAGGAAATATCTTCGCTCATAAATGAACGCTCAGCACCATTCAATTGAATAGAATCAGAAGAATTGATGTAGTGTAGATTATCTGTTGTGTCAATAAACGTATTCCGACGAACCATCCGCTGATATTGTGTGATGAACGTATTCTTCATGATCGTAAATAACCACGCTTTTAAATTTGTACCATCCGAATATTTTTCGCGATTCGTAAATGCTTTAACCAAGGTATCTTGAACTAGGTCGTTGGCGTCATCTCCATCACGTGTTAAACGTAATGCAAAGGGCTTCAAAAACTTAGAAAAAGTACCAACCTGATATGAAAACTCTAAAGCTGTCATGTTTTTATGCTTTTTGTGTTTAACAAATTTACCAAAAGATTAAACAAAACAAATAATTGTTTAACTTTTTTCAAAATAAATTAAACAAAATTTTATCGACAAGCCTTCACAGTTCGTCGGCTATTTCATCGCTTTGGTCAACCCGACAATGGAAATATCTTTATTTGGAGCTATATTTAACCTTTTGAGCCCAATTAATGCTTCGTAAACTTTTTTTCTTTTTCACATTCATAATCTTGACTCATTTAACTTGGGCTCAAAGTAATTGTTCGTGCACACTAGAAGGGAATGTCACTTCGAAAGAAAATAAGGAGTTCATTCCAGGAGCAAATATTTACTTGAAGGGTACCCATAAATTCGCTACTTCAGATAACAAAGGGCACTTCCGTATTTTTAACCTATGCCCAGGAAACTATACGCTCATTTGTCAAATGAGTAGTTTTGATGCTATCGAAATTCCTATTTCAATCCGTGACGAAAAACACCTAAACGAAAATTTCAGCTTGGAAAGTCACGACGAACATTTACAAGAAGTTATTGTTAGCGGAAAAAAATCTGAAACCAATGCTCAATTACATGGGAATCTAAGTAAAGAAGAACGTGCTGAACGCGATGGACTCAGTCTTGGCGAAATGATGCGTGGCATCAGTGGCGTACAAAGTCTACAAACAGGTAGCACCATCTCAAAACCGGTCATTCACGGCTTGCACTCGTCTCGCGTCATCATTTTAAATCAGGGAATAAGACAAGAAGGCCAACAGTGGGGAAGTGAACATGCCCCCGAAATCGACCCTTTTGTATCCAAAAATATTCAGGTAATTAAAGGGCCTGGCGGCTTACGCTATGGAGGAGATGCCATAGGAGGAATTGTTATGATGGAACCTGATGCCTTGCCAGATACCGCGGGTATCAATGGAGAAATTCAATCGATATACTTTACGAATGGCCGACAAGGCGTTGTTTCAGGGACCTTACAGGGAGGTATTTCAGATAACAAAGGCTGGGGATGGCGAATACAAGGAACATTGAAAAACGGTGGAAATATAAAAACGGCAAATTACTACCTAGCAAATACGGGTGTTCAAGAACAAAATTTCTCCGCTGCCATTGGATATAAAAGGAACAAGTGGTCAAACGACGCATATTTCAGCCTTTTCCATTCTGTGATAGGCATCTATTTAGGATCGCATATTGGCAATGTTAATGACTTAGAAAAATCCATTGCTCGGTCAAGACCCTTGACAATTTTTACCCCTACGCAATTTAGTAGGGACATTGACCGCCCCAATCAAGAAATCATCCATAGTTTAGCGAAAATAAAGTCGCAATACCAACTAACAAATGGGCGTGCAATTCGTGCAACATTGGCCATACAAAATGATGAAAGACTTGAGTTAGACGTACTACGCGCCGGAAAAAATATTAATAACCTACAATTTTTATTGCACACATTTAATGGGGAAGTGATTCTTGACGAGTCTAATTCCAAACAATTTTGGAAAGGTCAGTTTGGCGTAAACTTCCAAATACAGGGCAATATCACCTCCGGAAAAGAAGTGACAAGCCCTAAATTGACAACCAGTCTTCTACCCAATTATTTTCAAAATAGCTTTGGTCTTTTCGCCATCGAGCGTATCGTGAAAGAAAAATACGAGCTGGAGCTCGGCCTTCGCATAGACGAAAAAACAATCGATGTTCATCGACCGAAAACTAATTATTCAAACATCATCAATCGGAATACAAATCATTTTTTGGGATTATCTGGAAGCATAGGTTTGAAGTACTACTGGACTGAAAAACTACAAAATCACCTCATCCTTGCGCGCGCATTCCGCGCTCCAGGTGTGAATGAACTATTCTCCTACGGTGTCCACCATGGTGCTGCCGCATTTGAAATAGGTGATGCAAGCCTAACCGGTGAAACAGCCTACAACGCTAGTTTAAATACTATTTTAGCACCTAAAAACCTTCGCATTGAATTAGGCTTTTACAACAATTACATCCATAATTTTATTTACCTCCGACCGATGGTAGATCGAGGAAATGCTATTTATTTCACGACGGTTCGTGGTGCATTCCCGGGTTTTTCATATGAACAAATCCACGCCATTTTCCAGGGGATAGACGCACAATTCAATTATCAGATTAGCCCAAAATTATCCATTCAGCAAAAATCAAGCATCGTTCATGCATTTGACACGCGCCGAAATTTTAGCTATCTAGTCAATATCCCTGCTAATCGATTTGAGTATACTTTAAGCTATCGCTGGATGCAAGAAAAACAATATGTAAGTTTGGGACTCGTGCAAGTTGGCGAACAAACGCGGGTAGAACCTGGTTCTGATTATGCGGCACCTCCGAGGGGCTACCAACTTATCCAAGCGAATTGGGGAATACGTTTGAAAAAAATTGATTTAGGTGTTCGAATTACAAATGCATTCAACACCGCATACCGGGATTATTTAAACCGTTTCCGATACTATGCGGATGACCAAGGTCGCAATATCAGTTTACGTGTCTTGTATAAAATCTAACGACGCAACCAGCTTTCTGGATTTTGATGTTGCGTATTTTTCCAAACCTGAAAATTGATTTCTGAAGTTCCATCCTCATCAGAAGCAACCGACCCAATTCGTTGGCCTGTTTTCACCTTTTGCCCCGCACTTACAGATACATTAGCTAATTTACTGTACACCGTGAAATACTCTCCATGCTGAATGGCAACCACCATGTTAATTCCAGGAATATTTTGAACTGTCGCAACGACACCATCATACACCGTGTGAACAGGAGAACCCGCCGAAGTCTGAATATCGATTCCGTTATTATTGACCATAACTCCCTTCAATACCGGATGTTTATGCACACCAAAATGATCTGAAATAAATCCAGACGGCACAGGAAAAGGCATTCGTCCACGCAAAGCGGCAAAAGAACTCGCCAATCTTGCCTCATCCGCATTCATATAATATGTATTTGAATTTAAGACAGGCTCCTCTACTTTAGCCACAGGGGTAGCAACTTCTTTCTTCGGTTTAACAACTTCTTTTTTTTCTGCACGGGCCTCCAATTTTGCTTCTTCTTTGGACTCATCTCCCGTAGGTTTTTCATATTTCTTCACCATACCATCTTCTAATTTCGGTTTCGGCAAAGCAGGCTTATTTACCTCTAATTTACGCGCTTGAGCAGCCATCCGTAATTTCCGTTCACGCTCCATCGACTTCTGAATCTCACGCTGAACGATGCCAGCAATCAAATTATCTAACTTCCGAATGGCTAATTTTTTACGCTCTAATTCCGTACGAAGCTTCTTTTCCTGTTGGGTCAATACCGTTACTACCTTCGTTTCCTTTGTCTTCAAGACCTCCAAAGTTGCCTTCTCTTTCTCTTTCTCGAGCAAAACCTTTTTCTCCTCATTCTTTTTGAAAACCACTTGCTGCTTCTTCGTCATCAAATCTTGACGCGTTTCAAAAATTTTATGAGCTTGCTCTTTCCGGTTCGACGTGAAATGACGCAGATAATCAAAACGGCGCGTAAATTCTCCTAAGTCATTTGACAACAACAAAAAACTGATTTTATTCGATACCGTCGAAACCTTTTGTGCCTCATACAACATGAGCGCATAGTTTTTTTTCAAGCGCTCCAACTTTGCAGCCAAGACATCACTTTCATGTGTTAATTTTGAAGCCTCCGCAGCTAAAAGCTGTTGGTTCTCATTCAATACATTGATCTGTTTTTTCTGCACAACAATCTGCTCTTTCAAGACATTCAACTTTCCGATCGATGCGTTTTTCTTTTTCGATGTACGAGAAATTATCGAATTCAACTCCTTGATTTTTGCCAAGTTGTCCTTTTTTTGCTGCTCTAATTGCGTCTTCTTATCCACTTGTCCCCAAGCCACAAAAACACTTAATAAACATACAATTAAACTGATATTGCGCATTACTTTTTCAAAAATTTAGCCGGAAGTCGAAAGGGAAATTCAAGTGGCGTCTCCAGCAACTCCACTTTGGAATATTTAATTTGAATGACCGTTGTCACTCGCTTGTCTTCCTTGTTCTTTACATCCAATGTTATTTGGCTTGAAAAAGGAAAAATCACTTGATTTAAATTTGTAAACTCTTCAAAATCCAGTGTTAACTTATTACTCGAGGGTTCATCACGGACCAACAATTTCTTCAATTTCCGATTCGGACCTACCATGTTGTCAATCTTGATTCTGCCCGAATCTTGCTTAATAATGATATTCTCATTTTCCCGAATAACGCGCGAATTATTTTTCTTAAATGGTTGATTCCCCACAATCAAAGACTGTAACATTCGATAATCAATCCGAAAACCCATCAAGGTACTCAAACTATCATACGTCAAATTATAATACTCGCCACTAATCTTTTGGTAAAACTGCACGCTCTCTTGACTAAACAAACCCGTTGCACCCGTCAAACCAGCCTGTGAAATATTTACCCAAATGATGCTATCCCTCTTAACGCGAATGTCGACCGAATAATTGTCTGTATTGTTCCCCGACTTCCACGCTACCCGAGATTTAGCCTTTAAAAAACTAAAAGAGAGATCATCGGCTGCTTCTTTGGCATCTTGCTCATTGGCCACAATAGGTTTTTGCTCCTCATGCTGAATTGTATCACTTGGCAGCACCACGCGAACTGAATCTACTGGAAATTGTTGAGCAAGCTGAACAACAGAACCCGTTTTACAAGCCTGTAAGAGAACAAAAACCAAAAAGAGTGATATAAACCGACTCATAATACTATTGATATGCAAAATTATCTCAATTTTCGACAATTTGCCTCATCTTAATTTTTTTATCAAGAATTAGATTCGCATTCGGTAATGCTCTAGCTTTTTCCCAACTAGCTACCGCTTCAGTTATTCGACCCAAACGATATAAGGCGTCACCATGATGCTCCCATACCGCAGAACTTTGGGATTTTTCATCCGCCACAGCTAAACTTAAATAATGAAAGGCCTCCTCATATTTTCCCTGCTGATACAATACCCATGCATAAGTATCTAAATAGGTACTTTCCGTAGGATACTTTTCAATCAGCTGCCGCGACATCACCACCGCTTTCTCCAATCGTTCTTTCCGCAATGACAAGTAATAACTGTAATTGTTCAACACATGCTCATCAGTTGGATTCAAGGCTAATACCTTATCAAAAGCCATATCCGAATCTTTCGGCCTACCCGTGGCGTGGTATACGTCGCCCAACATCGAAAAGAGCTGCACATTCCAATTATCAGCAGGCTTTATAATGCCCCTTGCAACTTCTAAATACCGCAGTGCATCTGCATTATTACCTTGTAAATACCGCGCAAAGCCCAATTGGAAATTCAAAAACCCTTGCATGGGAAAAGCCTTTAACGCCTCCATGGCATGTGTAGCTGCGCTATCCACCGCATTTAATTCAAAATCCAATTGAATAATCCTGGCCCAAACTTCATATTTGGGTTCTCCCATGCGCGCCGCGCGCAAATAGTATTTTTGGCCTGCTTCCAGTTTGGATGCACTGACATACAAATCTCCCTGAATGGCTAAAAAACGAGGCTCATCGGGATAAATCGCCAACCAATGTGTTGCCAACGAGTTCGCTTGCTCCCACTTAATCGGATCATCAATCAATTCAAAAACTTTCATGGTGACTTGAGCCACCATTGATGGCAATACCTCATGATCTTCCGCTGCTCTGCGAAGCTGAACGATCGATGAATCAAAATTCTTTTGGTGTAGATAACCGTTTGTCAGCAACAAAGCCAATTGACCTTGAGATGGATATTTCTTTTGCAAAGAAATTAATTCCGCCTTAACCGAATCCGCCTGGCTCAAATCCCAAGCAACATCCATCTGATCCCAAGTTAATATCTGCTCTTCATCATCCATGTCAATAAGTCGTTTGCCTGCCTGCAAAGCCTTCAGCAATTGATTTTGTTTCAAATAGATAAATTCCTTTGTTCGAATAATGGCAGGATATTCCCCCACATAATGATCCGCGCGGTCTAGTGCCTGCAAGGCAAGATCCCCCTGTTCAGACCAAACATAGGCCTGAGCCAACAATAAATTAACTTCCGGATGCGATTCATCATATTGACTTAACTTCGTCAAACATGCTATCGCTTCCGATATCTGCTTGTCGGCAAGCAATTGTTCCGCAAAAAACAAGCCATAATCGAGCGAATAGGGTGATAATTCGTGTGCTTTCCGCGCATGGACCAATGCACTCTTCGGATTTTTCTCTGCGAGATAAGCTTTGGCAAGGTAAAATGAAAGCGCGGGTTCATTTGAAATAACCGATGCCAAACTCTCCCAAACCATGATGGCCTCCGAATAGTCTTCCTTGATGTAATGCCGCATTCCTTCCTGAAAAAGCGCTTCTTGACCTGCCTTCGATTGAATTAATCGCTTTCCTTGCGCTGTTACGAAGTATGAAATCCCGAACAAAAACATGCATAATAGCAGTAGCCGACGCACATACAATCCCATACCCTTGCCTAATTGCGTCATGTTCCTCTACAGCTTAATCAAATATTGATTCAATTGATTTAACCATGCCTGCGCACCTTGCTGATTCCAGTGGGAGTCTGATTTAAAAAAATACGATTTGCCCCCTTTCGCTAATACCTGTGTCGGATCGAGAATATGTAATTGACCATGATTCGCCTTACTCAATGAAACGATCAACTGATTAGTTCGTCTAGATTCCGTTTGCGTGATGGCAACAGGGTTTGGGATAAAACTAAATATCACCTCATCAAAACCTCGACTCAGCGCGTATTGCTCTATTTTAGTCATGCGAGCTAAAAGCACTTGAATATCCTCTGCGCTAATCGGATAAAATGAACTCCCTTTTTGGAGCGAATCCATGGTCTCCTTCATATAAAGAAACTGATGATCCCTCGACAAGACAACCTCAGGCGTAGTTCGATGAAAGAGGTTCAAATTTACTTGGGCTTTCAGCGATTTCAGAAAACTCAAACCTTGAAAATTAAACAAAGTAAAATCAATATTTTGCTCCAAAAGTGGATCATACAGCGCATCAGCCAGGGTCGCATTGAACGATTCATTCCAAGTCAACGGGGCTTTATACCCTTCCAAATGTGCCCTTACCCGCAACATATCAATCAGCGTACCCATATTTCGTTCTACGGATTCAATGAGTAAAACCTTCTTATTACCCGTTGGCTGAAGCACGATTGCGCCAGCAGTCCCCTCCGACCATTTCCGAAAGACGACTTGTTTCGAACGCGCGAAATTCGTCGTATCCATATGAATATAGCTATACAAATAACTATCCCCTAGTATATACAGATCCATATCACGAAGCCCTTCAGAGGTAAATTGATTTGTTATTAAGGACGTGTCTTTCAACATGCGAAAGTCGGGTAGATAGGAAAGCCCATATAAATCGCCATACCGATATTTATCTGAACCCAAATTTCCTTCCTGCTGATACCGCGCTTTGGAAACCCAGCGCATAGCCTGATCCGAACTACTAATTCCAAGAACTAGGAGCAACACAATCATCACCAAAAAGGCAAACGCTCTTCTCATCAAAACTGAAAGTAAATAAACTGCTTCAAACTAAACACCCCTAAAAAATAAATCGCCAAAAGGATCATAGGCAAAAGCCAGAGCTTCGGACTGATTTTATTCGTTGATCGGTGTTCCCAAAACAATAAACCCAGAATCAACAACAAACTCAAAACGATTTCATTCACATGCAAACCAAGCGGCGCATCCACATTCCAAATCACTAAACGTTGCGCATACAATTTAATATCAGCGAAATGAGATAATCGGAAAAATACCCAAGCGAAGGTCACCAATACGAATGTCCAAAGCTGTAAGAAGCGAAAATAAATCCCGCGTGCGTTTTCGGGTGATAATGCAGGGAAGCGCCGACTCACCGTAATCCCAATCAATTGAAACACCCCATGCAAGGCTCCCCAAATAACAAAGTTCCAACTCGCCCCATGCCAAAAACCGGAGATGATAAATACCACCATGATATTGAAATACCATTTGGGAATAGAAACGCGATTTCCCCCTAAGGAAAAATAGACATAATCTTTAAACCAGGTGGACAAAGAAATATGCCAGCGACGCCAAAAATCCGGAATGGATTTCGCCAAATACGGCGCACGAAAATTCGTCATCAAATCAAAACCCATCACCTTCGCTGCCCCAATCGCCAGGTCGGAATAACCTGAAAAATCACAATAGATTTGGAAGGAGTAAAATACGGATGCTAACACCAAATTCCCTCCTGATTGAATCGCTAAACTTCCATAAACAGCATCAACAAGTATGGCAAGCCGGTCGGCAATCACAACTTTCTTGAACAAACCTTGAGCCATCTGAAAGAGGCCCGCCTTCACCCGCTCTACATCCCAAACATGTTCTTCATAAAACTGATGAATGAGGTTTTGAGGACGTTCGATAGGGCCAGCCACCAACTGCGGATAAAACATCACATACAGGCTGTAAATCCCAAAATTCCGTTCTGCCTTTTGATGCCCACGATAGACCTCAATGGTATAACTCATGGCCTGAAACGTATGAAAGGAAAGTCCAATGGGCAGTAGTATGGACAACTGAGGTATCTGCAAGGTGTAGCCAAAATAACTAGCAGCATGCATAAAATTCCCCGTAAAGAAAGCATAGTATTTAAAGACTGCCAATACACCGATGTTGGCCATTAAACTCAAGGCCAAAAAAAGTTTCTTAGCCCTACCTTCAAAGCGCTCTAAATAAATCCCGGCATAATAATCCACCACGATCGTGAAACCCAATATACCGAGATAAATGGGCTGAAATGCCATGTAAAAGTAGCAAGAGGCTACCAATAAAAGCATCCAACGAAAGCGATGTGCCAATAAAAAATAGGCGGCGGTCACAATTCCAAAAAACACCAAAAACTGCAAGGAATTGAATACCATTAGCTATTCGTTGATTTTCTGAATTTGAGCAATTAGCGTAGTATCATCCATCACAAGTTCCGATTTATCGCCAGCTAAAGCCGACGAAATCGTAATGCTCAAGGCCTGAACTTCTTGTTGGATGTACGCACCAAAAACCTGAATGCTTTCCATCCATGCTGCAGGACCTTGTTCCACATGAATCGCAATTTTATCTACGACATCAAAACCAGAATCCTTCCGCAAATTTTGGATACGATTCACGAATTCCCGGGCCATTCCCTCCTGAACCAATTCAGGAGTCAAGGTATTATCTAAGGCAATCGTCAAGCCACCTTCCGAAGCGGTTAAGTAGCCGGGCATATCTTCTGTTACGATTTCAATGTCAGCTAAAGCAATTTCAAAACCTTGTAAGTTCGCCGAACCAGCAGTTTCGATTTGCGCCAAATCACCCGAATTCATTCCTGTAATAACTTCCGCAACCGCCTTCATGTCTTTCCCGAATTTCGGACCCAAGGCCTTGAAATTAGGTTTTACTTTCTTGCTTAATACGCCGGATGCATCGTCGAGGTAATTCACCAACTTCACGTTCACCTCCGACTTAATCAAATCTTCCACCTTACGAATTTGCTCACGGGCTGATTCTTGCAGCACAGGAACTAATACCTGCGCTAGCGGCTGACGCACTTTCAATTTATGCACCTTACGGATTGAGTGGACCAAAGAACAAATGCGTTGTGCCATGTCCATGGATGCTTCTAAATCAGCATTTTGCCAAGAAGGATTTACTTTTACAAAATCCGTTAAATGTACCGAAGTAGTTCCCGTTAAATTCTTGTACAACCAATCTCCATAGAACGGAGCAATGGGCGACATCAATTGCGCAACCGTTGTCAAACAGGTATGCAAAGTTTGATATGCGGCTGCCTTATCCGCTGAAATCCCTTGGTTGGTATCTTCCGGATTCCAGAAGCGTCGGCGTGACAAACGAACATACCAGTTGGACAAATGATCACATACAAAATCCTGCACCGCACGCCCTGCTTTGGTAGGCTCATAGGTCGCATAAGCTTCGTCAACCTCAGCAATTAAACTGCTTAATTTCGACAGAACCCAACGGTCTAATTCCGTTAAATCGGTCATATTAACACCCTTCGAATCCGGCGTAAATCCGTCCAAATTCGCATACATGGCAAAGAAATTATAGGTATTTGTTAGTGTACCAAAGAACTTATTACGCACTTCGGTAATTCCCGCTAAATCAAATTTCAAGTTATCCCAAGGTTGCGCATTGGTAATCATGTACCAGCGCGTCGGATCCGCGCCATATTTAGCAAGCGTATCAAATGGATCAATCGCATTGCCCAAACGCTTAGACATTTTATTGCCATTTTTATCCAAGACTAAACCAGTAGAAACCACATTTTTAAATGCGACCGATTCTTCCACCATCGCCGAAATCGCATGGAGTGTAAAGAACCAGCCACGCGTTTGATCCACCCCTTCTGAGATGAAATCTGCCGGATAAGACTGTTTGAAAATTTCTTGATTCTCAAATGGATAATGCCATTGTGCGAAAGGCATCGCACCCGAATCGAACCACACGTCGATCAAATCTGCCTCACGTGCCATGACAACACCTGAAGGGCTTAACACAAAGATATTATCCACATAGGGTCGGTGTAAATCCGCCTCCCCTGCCTCCACTGCGGCAATGAATGCTTCGTTGCCTTTTTGCTGTTCAGCTGTTAATTTTCCTGAATCTATCGCCTTTGTTAATGCTTGCGTTAATTCTTCCACCGAACCAAAACACAATTCTTCCGAACCATCTTCATTACGCCAAATAGGCAAAGGTGTTCCCCAATAGCGAGAACGAGACAAGTTCCAATCAACTAGGTTCTCCAACCAGTTTCCAAAACGACCTGTACCCGTCGACTCCGGTTTCCAGTTGATCGTATTATTCAACTCAATCAATTTATCCTTCACTGCCGTCGTCTTGATAAACCATGAATCTAATGGATAGTACAATACCGGTTTGTCGGTACGCCAGCAATGTGGATACGGGTGATCAAATTTCTGAACGTTAAATGCCTTGTTTTCCGTTTTCAACTGAATCGCAATGCGCTCATCAACGGATAAATATTTATCACGGCCTTGTTTGATTTTGGCCGCTTCTTTTTCCTCTTCACTTAAATAAGCCTCTTTTACGGGCTCTAATGCATAATCCGTCACCTCTTGAACGAAACAACCTTGTCGGTTAACCAATGGAACATCCTTTCCATTGGCATCTTGAACAAAGATGGCTGGAATGTTATTTTGTTGAGCTACTCGAAAGTCATCCGCACCAAAAGTAGGCGCCGTGTGCACGATTCCTGTACCATCCTCCGTCGTCACAAAGTCTCCCAAGATCACACGGAAAGCTGGACTTGCTGGCTGCACATAAGGCATCAGTTGGGCATATTCTACCCCTTCCATATCGGAGCCTTTGAACGTATCAACAATCACGTACGGAATAGCATTTGGCTTTTTCTCCGCCGCAACATAGGCCTCAAAATCGCCGTTTTCTGCCGCTGCCTGGAAATAGTTCTTCACCAAATCCTTGGCTAAAACCACGTGAACGGGTAAATACGTGTAGGGATTAAAGGTCTTCACCAAGACATAAGCAATGTTTTTCCCTGCGGTTAAGGCGGAGTTGGATGGCAATGTCCAAGGAGTCGTCGTCCAGGCCAATAAATACACGGGAGCTCCGCCTGATTTTTCAAACAAAAAGGCAGATTTCGCTGTATTTTTTGCCTCGAATTGGGCGGTCAACGAAGTGTCTTTCACATCGCGGTAACAACCCGGTTGGTTTAATTCGTGCGATGACAAACCTGTTCCTGCGGCAGGGGAATAAGGTTGAATCGTATATCCTTTGTATAAAAGTCCTTTGTCGTAGAGTCGCTTTAATAGATTCCAAACACTCTCAATGTAAGGTGTTTGGTAGGTCACGTAAGGATTCGCTAAATCCACCCAGTAACCCATTTTTTCAGTCAAATCATTCCACTGATCCGTGAATTTCATAACCGTTTCGCGGCATTTTTGATTGTATTCCTCGACCGAAATCGATTTACCAATGTCTTCTTTGGTGATGCCTAATTCCTTCTCAACTTGCAATTCCACGGGAAGGCCGTGGGTATCCCAACCCCCTTTTCTCTTCACTTGTTTACCCTTTAAGGTCTGGTAGCGACAGAAAATATCTTTAATCGTTC
>DKIP01000019.1:35818-44475 GCA_002454335.1 Cytophagaceae bacterium UBA6715
TTCGAAAATTTGATTCTCTCTCCAGAAATTTAGTACCTCGTCCGCTACAGCAGCATAATCTAAATTTTTGTATTCCTTAAAGGCCACAGTCTTGTTGTTTTTTATGAAATAATCGGCAAAATTGAAGCAAAAATAAGAAAAAATACCGAAAAATTAAGGCCAAAGCCATGAACAAATCTCGCCTCCGACAGCTCGCTCTTGCCAGACGCCAACATGTGTCCGAGCGAATTTTTGCTTTGTTGAATGAAGGGCTCCAACAAGAATTCATGGATTTCATCACAAGCTTTCAAAAGCCCCGAGTAATCATGAGCTTTCAGCCCATTGTAGCGCGCAAGGAAGTTGAGATGGAGGCCATTCATCATACTTTATGGTCGTTAGGTCACCAACTCTGTTTTCCGCGCGTTGAAGGTGAAGATTCGATGTTGGCTTACATCATGCACAAAAAGGACACTTTTATTACATCAGACTGGGGAATTCAGGAACCCAATCCGCTAACAAATGCAAGAACACCTTCAGAAGCGATTGACCTCATGATAATTCCTTTGCTAGCTTTTGATGCGCATGGCAACCGCGTAGGTTATGGCAAAGGATATTACGATCGTTTTTTAATGGATTGTCGGCCCGACGCGCTGAAAATTGGCGTTTGTTTGGATGAGGCCGTGCAACACATTGATGATGTAGAGGCGCATGACATTCCACTAGACCTTTGCATTACGCCTACGGGCATCCATCTTTTTGATGGATTTTATCAAAAAAATCCTTTTGATTCAGAATATAAGCCCTAATTTTGCAGGCTAATAAATCCTTTTGCTTTGTGAAAATCAGGCAATTACTCTTGATGGTATTCTGTTGTGCATCCATTACCTTGATGGGCCAGCAAGCCACTCGTGAGTCCTTGTTTCCGATTGAACAAATCCAACAAGGATTTACGAATAAGTTTGTGTACAAGCGGCAGGTGATTGAAAACCCTTTGGCACTTCAGATTCCCTTGTTGGAAGCGAAAGATCCTGAAGTAAGTTTGGAATTCAATACCTTTAAACGCCAGCGAAAACTGATGACCTGGATTTCTAGTGCCGGTTTAGCTGTTTCGTTTTATTCGTTATTAAACCCAGGTCATGTGACCGACGGTTTTTATTTGTCGGCGATTGGAACTGCGGCATTGGTAAATGTTTATGTGGGATCTGTCAGTATGCGACACTTAAAACGTGCTTTAACAAAGTACAATAGCTTGGCAGGCGAAGAGCCTAAAATAAGCTTGGAATTAAAATCCCAGGGTGCACAGGGAGCATCATTGGCATTAAATTGGAAGTATAATTTTTAATTGATATAAACATGAAAGTTGCTGTTGTAGGCGCCACAGGATTAGTTGGCGGCGAAATCTTGAAAGTATTAGCGGAAAGAAATTTTCCTGTCACGGAAATTATCCCGGTAGCGTCTGAGCGCTCAATCGGTAAAAAGATTGCTTTCAAAGGAAAGGAATTTGAAGTGGTAGGCTATGAAACAGCAATCTCGATGAAACCAAACGTGGCGATTTTCTCTGCAGGTGGTGGCACTTCGCTAGAAATGGCACCTAAATTTGCAGCAGCTGGCATCACCGTAGTTGATAATTCATCAGCATGGCGCATGGACCCTACTAAAAAATTAGTTGTTCCTGAAATCAATGCAAGCACATTGACCCCAGAGGATAAAATCATTGCAAATCCAAACTGCTCTACCATCCAAATGGTGGTTGTCATGAATCCATTGCACAAGAAATACAAAATCAAGCGTGTGGTTGTTTCTACGTATCAGTCGGTGACTGGAACAGGGAAAGCCGCAGTTGACCAATTGTTCGACGAGCGTGCAGGAAAAACAGATTACAACAAAGTTTATCCACATAAAATTGACTTAAATGTATTGCCTCACATCGATGTGTTCTTGGAAAATGGCTATACGAAAGAAGAGATGAAGATGATCTTGGAAACGAAAAAGATCATGATGGATGATTCGATTCAGGTGACTGCGACAACGGTTCGTATTCCAACGATTGGTGGGCACTCGGAATCTGTGAACATTGAATTCGAAAATGATTTCGATTTAGCAGAGGTTCGTGCCATTTTGGAAAAAGAAGAAGGTATCATCGTACAAGACGATCCAAAAAACTTTGTTTATCCGATGCCTATCACGGCACATGGAAAAGATGAAGTATTCGTGGGACGTATTCGTCGGGATGAGACCCAAAAGAATACCTTGAACTTGTGGATTGTCGCGGACAACTTGCGTAAAGGGGCCGCAACGAATGCAGTCCAAATTGCGGAATACCTCGCGGCTCACAACTTAATTTAATGAGAAGGCCGGTAATACCGGCCTTTTTTTTGCCATGACAAGACTTAGTGTAAATATCAACAAAATTGCCACCTTACGTAATTCACGTGGGGGAAATAATCCTGATGTCATTCAGGTAGCATTGGATTGCGAGCGTTTCGGGGCGGAAGGAATTACGGTTCATCCGAGACCCGATGAGCGACATATCCGTTATGCTGATGTACGAGCGCTGAAGGAAGTTGTGACGACAGAATTCAACATTGAAGGAAACCCGATGGAACCATCATTTATCGAATTGGTGATGGAAGTACGCCCAGAACAGGTAACCTTGGTTCCTGATGCGCTAGGTCAAATCACCTCGAATCACGGTTGGGACACCATTCAACACCAAGGATTATTGCAGGCTATTATCGCACAATTCAAAGAAGCTGGCATTCGTACCTCCATCTTCGTCGATCCAGTGCTAGAGATGGTGGAAGCAGCTGCAACAACGGGGACGGATCGTATTGAATTATATACGGAGCCCTATGCGGAACAGTTTTTCGAAAATCCAACGCAGGCCGTGTCGGCTTATCGCAAAGCAGCTTTTCGTGCTAGCCAGCTTGGTTTAGGCATGAATGCGGGACATGATTTGAGCTTGGAAAATTTGGCATTCTTTAAGGCGAATGTTGTCCCCTTAGATGAAGTGTCGATTGGGCATGCCTTGATTTGTGATGCTTTGTATTACGGCTTGGAGAATACTATCCAGTTATACAAAAGGGCCTTATTATAAAGGCCCTTTTGATTTACATTATTCGCGATCGCCAGTTAGAACAACTTGGCCACCAGCGACAGATAGTTTGATCGATGCCACTTTACCCGCGGCACGAGAAAAAATCACATCAGCATCATATCCTTGAATCGTTGCAGAAAAAGTATCCTTTTCATTGCTAGGCTTCAAAACAGCTCCCTCAGTAGGATTTGCATCCGAACTAAGCGCTAACTGGCCATCTTTCATCGCAATGATGATTTTCTTCACATATTCATTGTCGGCCATTTTAAATGAGGCAACATAATCACCCAAGGTAGCCCCTTCTTTTTGACCCGTTAATACTTGGCCTTGCGCTTCGATTTTCACGCCTTTTACGGCTCCGGCCTCACGTGTAAAAACTACAGTTCCACCCATGCTTTCCAAGGCAAATTCATCCGCGTTTTTCCCAGGAGCTAATTCGGTATCGGGAAAACCTTCGGCTGCCATAATCACTTTGCTGTCTTTAACAGATATTGTAATTGACTTTACATACGGATTTTCAGACAATTTGAACGTTCCTGCGTAATCAGCAGGATTGGATTGTGCAAGCAATTGAACAGCAGAAACGCAGATAACAAATGCTAAGGAGAATAATTTTTTCATAAGGAATAATTCGTTTAAAGATGTAACAAAGCTACGCAATTTGACAAAGTCTCCTTGGATAAGTCCCAAAAAAGATGAAATATTTACTAAAATATTGTCACGCTATTAGGCCAAACGATTTTGATTTAAAAAAGTTTTGGCTACATTTGAAATGTCAACAAGACAAAATTCAATCAATTCGCCCAGTAAATCGATAGGAGACACAATATGAGATAAACCTTTACGTTAACATTTTTGATTTTTATGATTAAAATTCAGGTTAGCGATGCGGCTTTATTATCAGCGTACATCCAAGGGGACGATAAAGCGTTTGAGACATTGGTCAAACGTAGTAAATCCAAAGTATATACAACTATTTACTTGATTGTTAAGGACCGCTACATTGCGGAAGACTTAATGCAAGAAGCATATATTAAGGCAATCGACGTGATTAAGTCGGGCCGATACAACGAAGAAGGGAAATTTTTACCTTGGATTCTGCGTATTTCGCACAACATGGCGATTGATCATTTTCGGAAGGATAAACGTTATCCGACGATTGTATTGGAAGATGGCTCGAAGGTTTTCAACAGCTTTGATTTTGCGGAGGACTCGGTGGAGGAAATGCAGATGAAGGCGGATCAAGTGGAGAACATTCGGGAAATGATAAAAAAATTACCTGATGAGCAACGTGAGGTATTGGTAATGCGGCATTATGAAGACTTGAGTTTTCAGGAAATTGCGGACCAAACCGGCGTTAGCATCAATACGGCCTTGGGAAGAATGCGTTATGCGCTCATCAACTTGAGGAAAATGCTAAACAAACAAGAGATTGCCTATGACGCAAAGCTTTACCCCAAATGACCTAATTAAAAACTTGTACGAGCCTCAAACAGGTATCAACGAATTAACAAATGAAGGATTTCGCTCGGAGTTAGCGGCATTCCAACAGGTCCAAAACGCCTTAGACCAGGCTTACATTGCCCCGTCCGAAGCTGTGATTAATCGTATCTTGGATTATTCCAAACACAAAGAGTCGATTCAATCTTAATCTTGAAATTGTTTCTTATTTTGCATCAAAATCCACGCGATGCTAAAGAAGGAACGATTTCAAGCTTTTATTTCCCATTTCGAATCCTCATTTCCTGAGGCCGAAACGGAATTGCATTACAGCAATCCCTATGAATTGTTAGTGGCTGTCGTGTTATCTGCGCAATGCACCGACAAGCGTATCAATCAAGTAACCCCTGCCCTATTCCAGCGTTTTCCTGATCCGCAAGCATTAGCTGACTCGAGCGTTGAAGAAATCTTCAGTTACATCCGTTCCGTTTCTTATCCCAATAATAAGGCAAAGCATCTCTTAGGATTGGGCCAAAGACTTGTTGATCAATTCGCCGGCGAAGTTCCTGAAACCCTGGAAGATTTGCAGACCATACCAGGCGTGGGTCGGAAAACGGCCAATGTCATCGCATCTGTCATATACAATCAGCCGGCCATGGCGGTGGACACGCACGTATTTCGAGTTTCCCGAAGATTAGGTCTTGTTCCACAAACTGCACGGACGCCCTTATTAGTCGAAAAAGCCTTAATTCGCCATCTCCCCAATGACATTATTCCACGTGCGCATCATTGGTTGATTTTGCACGGTCGCTACATTTGTTTAGCGAGAACTCCCAAATGCGAGGCGTGTTCGATTACCCATTTCTGTGCCTATTACGCTAAAAATCAGGAAAAATGATCGAAGCTGCCGGCATCCTAACATCCTTACTGGGCGTCTATTATTCGAGCCAACGAAAAGTTGCAGCTTGGCTTTGGAACATATTGGCATCGGGTATTTACATGTATGTATTTTATGAAGCGGGATTATATTCCGACATGGAATTACAGGGTATATTTATTTTGATGGCTGTATATGGCTTGTACCAATGGAAGCATGTGGATGAGGCATGGAAGCCATCGAAAAATACTTTTGGCCAGACCATCATCGGAATAGCAATAGCAGGATGCTACGGAATTATTGCAGGATTTTTACATGATCGATATTCCACACAAGTCAAGTCACCGTATTGGGACGCAACATTGACAGGTTTTAGCATGTTGGGGACCTATTGGGCAGCCCAACGAAAAATCGAAAATTGGATTTTATGGATATGCGTCGACCTTGCCTACGTTGGCATGTATTTAGTTAACGGTTTGTGGGGTACGGCAGCTTTGTATCTTGTGTTTGTTTTCATGGCAATTTACGGATGGGTTTCCTGGCACAACAAACTCAAAATCAAGTGATTAAAAAATTGTCAGAGATTTTATTCGAATCAGCACACAAAATTGTTCAATAAAATTATCTTTGTAGAATAGAACGCGACAAGTTCAGTAAGGTGCTGACATTCAAATAATTATACTTTTTCGTGTTCAAGTAAAATTAAAAGAGTTATTATTTATGGCGACGGAAGAGAAGAATCGTTATTCAGCTGAAGAATTAAAAGAGTTCGAGGCAATCATTCAAAGTAAATTAGCTGAAACCAATGCAGAGTTAAAGTATTTACGTGAAGCATTAAGTAAAAAAAATGACCCAGGTACGGATGACACATCAGGTAATTCAAAGGTCATGGAAGATGGAGCGGATACGCAAGAGAAGGAAAGCATGAATCAATTGGCAGTTCGCCAACAGAAATTTGCAAAAAGCTTGGAGAATGCTTTGATGCGCATAAAAAATGGAACATACGGCGTTTGCATCGACTCAGGAAAATTAATTTCCAAAGAGCGTTTGCGCTTAGTACCCCACACACAACATTCGATTGAGGCCAAATTAAAACAACGTTAGATGGGATTTTTCGACAATAATGGTTTGGTAGATTTATTGAAAAACTACCTGAAAACGCAATTTGAATTGGTCAAACTTGACATTCAAGAGCGTTTGGAAGCCTTATTGGAACGCATATTCAAATTCATCATCTTGGCATTTGCCTTGGGTATTGGGGTATTATTCCTGCTACATGGTATTGCCAATATGATCAATGCTTATTTAGGCAGCCAATTTTGGGGACATTTCATCGTTTCAGGGGCTTGCTTAATCGTTGGTGCAATGCTGGCAGCGAGTTTTCGCAAGCCACTAGAAAATGAAGCAACAGAGGAAGAAGAAATTACAGCAGATGAGTCAGATACAGAATAAAAAAGCACAATTAGAAGCTGAGGCAGCTAATTTTGAAAATAAAATTGGCGAACAAATTGCCGACATCAAGCAGGTTGCCAAAGAAAAAGGCACCCAAATTTTAGTCGCAGGAGCTGTGGTAGCTGGGGCTTATTTATTATACTCACTGATGTCAGGAAGCGACAAATCAGAGAAAAAATCAGCAAAAAAAGAGTCTTCCTTTTTAGGCAATGCCATTACTTCCTATGCGGTTGGGATCGCGTTGTCGTTGGCAAAAGACCAACTAGTTGATTATTTAAGAAAGCTCGAGGAAGAATCAGTTAAGAAATAACAAATACATTTTTTCACCACTACCTTTGGCAATCCTCAAAACAGGTTTGCCAAAGGTGAGGTTTTGAGGATTGCCAAAGGTTAAGGCTAATTTTCCATCAAGTAGGCCTTGATGAATTCATTGATTTCGCCATCCAACACCGCATCCGTATTTGAGGTTTGGTAATTTGTTCGGTGATCCTTTACGCGACGATCGTCCAATACATAGGAACGAATCTGCGAACCCCATTCAATTTTCTTTTTACCCGCTTCTACCTCCGCACGAGCGGCATTGCGCTTGTCGATTTCGATTTGGTATAATTTAGATTTCAAGAGACGTAAAGCAACTTCCTTGTTTTGCAATTGCGAACGCTCCTGCTGACAGGCGATAATAATCCCCGAAGGTTTGTGTGTCAATCGCACCGCAGTTTCTACCTTGTTGACATTCTGCCCTCCAGCCCCGCCAGAACGGAAAGTATCCCAATCGATGTCGGCGGGATTGATGTCAATTTCGATGGAATCATCGGCCAATGGGCATACATAAACGGAAGCAAAAGACGTATGCCTGCGGGCATTGGAGTCAAACGGTGAAATACGAACCAATCGATGGACACCGTTCTCCGACTTCAAATTACCATAGGCAAATTCTCCGTCGACTTCGATGGTTACGGATTTAATTCCGGCCACATCTCCTGCGTTTTCATCAACCAAACGAACTTTGAAGCCATTTTTTTCGGCCCACATGTGATACATACGAAGCAACATGGAGGCCCAATCTTGGGATTCTGTACCACCCGCACCGGCATTGATTTCGAGCACGGCGCTCATGTTGTCGCCTTCTTCCGACATCATTTTGCGGAATTCGAGGGATTCGAGCAGAGATTCGAGTTTGGCACCTTCGGCATCCACTTCGGGTTCCGTGGCTTCACCCATCTCGTAAAACTCCCAAATTGTTTCTAAATCATCTTGTGCTCGTGATAATTGGTCGAAACCATCCGTCCAAAATTTAAGTCCACGCATTTCGCGCATGGTACTTTCGGCCTTTTCGGGATTGTTCCAAAACTCAGGGTCGAGTGTGACGGTCTCCAGTTCGGAGATTAAATATTTCTTATGATCGTAGTCAAAGATACCTCCTTAAAGCCTCTATTCTGGCTTTCAGGTCATTGAACCTGTCTCTTGTCATGTGGATTTCTGCTAAATAAAGTACAAATATACCCGATTTTGTGCTAAATTGCGGCCTCATTCATTTAAATCAAGCAATAAAATGGCGCAACAATACGATTTGATCGTGGTAGGCTCAGGCCCAGGGGGTTATGTAGCAGCTATCCGAGCTTCTCAATTAGGTTTAAAATGTGCAGTCGTGGAGAAAGAATCTTTGGGAGGTATCTGCCTAAACTGGGGATGTATCCCAACCAAAGCCTTGTTAAAATCTGCGAATGTATTTGAATACATCAAACATGCATCGGATTACGGAATTACCGTGAAAGGAGCAGAAGCTGATTTCTCAGCGGTAATCGCACGTTC
>DKIP01000033.1:0-12834 GCA_002454335.1 Cytophagaceae bacterium UBA6715
CTGAGCTATAAGACCATTCCGTGTGAATCGGTTTGCAAATATCTTCTTTTTATTTTTTTTATGCAAGTTCAGGTCGAAAAAAAACTTGATAATTTTTAGTCTAAACGCCTTTGGAATTGATTATCTGCCTGAAACACACCATCTTTACACCTCAATAATTTTTTTGCATGGAATTACTTTTTAGCCTTGATAATCTGATCAGTTTACTGACTTTGACATTTTTGGAGATTGTTTTGGGAATCGACAACATCATTTTCATCTCCATTACCGCCTCTCGCTTACCTCAAAAGGATCAAGCCAAAGCCCGGAACATCGGTCTTTTATTGGCTATGGTCTTTCGTGTCATCTTATTATTTGGGATTTCTGTTCTTATTTCTTTACAAAAACCCTTTGCCCATATTGACTTGGGATTCGTTAAAATGGCACCTAGCGGACAAGCCATTATCCTGTTCGTAGGGGGCTTGTTCCTGCTTTACAAAGCCACCAATGAAATCTTCATGAAACTGGAGGGGGAGGAGGAGCATATCGCGCATTCTGGTAAGATGGTCAATAGCATTGCGAAGGTCGTAACCCAAATCGCACTGATCAACTTAGTCTTTTCAATCGACTCTATTCTGACAGCCATTGGCCTATCGGATAACATGGGTGTCATGATTATTGCCGTCGTGGCCTCAGCGATTATCATGATGGGATTCTCCGGGCCGGTTGGGCGCTTTGTCAACAATCACCCTTCCTTACAGGTGTTGGGGCTCTCATTCCTAATTATGATTGGTTTTATGCTCATCGCGGAGGCTAGCCACGATTCAGAACTCAGCATCTTGAACAATAGCATCGGCCAAATCCCGAAAGGCTACTTATACTTTTCTATCGCATTCTCCTTGTTCGTGGAATTTCTCAACATTCAAATGCGTAAGCGTTCCAAGAAGCCAGTGGAAATTCATGATTTGAAGAATCAAGCGGAAGAGGAAGGGATAATCTAGGGAGGTTAGAGTTAAGAGGTAAGAGTGAAGAGTTTTACGTTTGAGTCTTATTGCCATCAAAACAAAAAGCCCGGGAAAATTTCCTAGGCTCTCATTATCTCTTAACTCTTAGTTCTTAACTCTTAACTCTTTTAACTAGTTTTTAACCCCTTTCGCCACCCCCAGCAACTCCTTCGCCCCGCCTTGCGGTAAGCCTAAGACTTTCTTTTTAACCTTGCCTGAAGCGTCTAAAAATAAGATGGTTGGATAACCCTCAATCGGATACATATTTGCCAAAGCTGGTCCTTCACCCGCTTCCATATCTACACCGATAGACACGAAATGTTCATTGATATATTCGCCTAACTCCTTGTTTGGAAATACCTTGTTTTTCAAGACTTTGCAAGGTCCGCACCAAGATGTGTAGGCGTCCAACATGACCATTTTCTTTTCCTTCTTCGCCTTCGCCAATGCCTGACGGAAGCTACCCTCAAAGAAATTCACGCCATCACCCTCTGCGAAAGCGGGTAGTGTCAATATGGAAAGAATCACGATACTTAATAGCTTTTTCATGTTTACAAGTCGCTAGTTTATGATTATAAAAACCTCTTAACTCTTCACTCTTAACTCTTCACTAATTATAAGAATTTAACATCACCGGCATCACCAATAACAAAATATCCTCCGACTCATCTTGATCTGATGGGATGATCAATCCTGCCTTATTTGGCTCGCTCAATTTGATGTCCACAAATTTCGACGATAAATTGCTCAACAACTCAGAAATCAATTTCGCATTGAAACCAATCTCCATGTCCTTCCCTGCATAATCGCAAGTCAACGCCTCATTCGCCTCGTTCGAGTAATCTAAATCCTCTGCCGACAAAGTCAATTTATTAGCCGTTAATTTCAAACGAATTTGGTGTGTCGTCTTATTCGAATAGATCGAAATACGCTTCACGGAACTCAAGAATTCCAAACGATTAATAGTCAAAATCTCATTGTTTTCCTTCGGAATCGCGTTCTCATATTCTGGGAAACGCTCGTCGATGATCCGACAAATCAACTGGAAGCTTTGGAAACTAAAGAAAGCATTCGATGAACTGAATTCCACCGTTACAGGTGTTTCATCGGCTGGTAATGTCGACTTCAACAATGACAGTGCTTTCTTAGGTAAAATCAATGAACTGCTACCTTCTGTCTTCAAATCCGTTCTGCGGTAACGTACCAAACGATGTCCGTCTGTCGCCACAAAATTCGTGTGATCACCCATCATCTGAATCAATACCCCCGTCATCGCCGGTCGCATATCATCGTTCGATACGGCCAATAAAGTATTTGCAATGGCCTCACCTAAAGTTAAAGCCGATAAAGAAATCGATTGATTCTTCGCTACTTCAGGAATGCGAGGGAAGTCAATTGGGTTCTCGCCGCTCAACTTAAAACGACCGTTTTGTGTCGCAATTTCCGCTCCAAATGTTCCCTGATCCGCTCCGATGGTAACGGGCTGCTCAGGTAAACTACGAAGGGTCTCCAACAATAATCGTGCAGGTAAGGCAATCGAGCCATTTTCAAAGCCCTCAACCTCTAAGGTCGTTGTCATTACCGTTTGCAAATCTGATGCCGTTAACATCAATTTGTTACCCTCCAATTCCACCAAGATGTTCTCCAAAATAGGGATAATCGGATTGCTCGCTACCACACCATTAATGGCAGATAGTTGCTTCAATAAGACATTAGAGGCTACTAAAAATTTCATTGCTTTTAATTATTGATTAATGTTGAATTCAGACCTTGAAGTTAAATCAATTTGACTACAAAGCCAAGTGTTTAAGCTCCGTATTTGCGCTTGCGATAAAGAATTACCAAAAGACTGATTAGGATTCCAAATGCGACCGGTACCAAGACATTTAAGAATTGATAATAGCTTCTTTTTTCTTGTATTTTGGCTTTGTCCAAAGGACGTAAGCGGATGTTTTTATTGCGCGCCAACAAGGCTTTTTGGTCATCCAGTAAATAATGAAATGCATTCAGCGCAAAATCCCGATTCGCAAAGGTATGTTTCATAAAAGGATCATATCCCATAGGCATTGGCCCCTTTGTATTTGGATCAATTCCATTCAATGCCAAATCTCCATCACCCACAACAATTAAGCCGCCTTCCTTCTGACTCTGTGCAACAAATCCCTTGGATAAACTATCCTGTGGCAAGGGCCGATTCGCGAAAATGGACTTGAACTTCCCCTCCAATAAATACGAAATGATTTGTCGGCCGGATTTATATTGTTCCGGATTAAAGTCCTTGCCCGATGAAGAAAACGGTAGCATGGCCGGTGCTTTTTGCACCTGGGTATATGTACTCGTCACCAACAAGGGTGTTTTTGTCAATCCACTGTTACCCGAAACCGTATCCATACTCGATACAAATTTCCCATAAATCGCATCCAAATTTTTCGTGATGACCGATGCTGGATTTCCTGTCAATAAAGGGAAGGCTGGCCAAGGCATCAATTGTAAATTGGCCTTATTACCAAAGTTGCCCACCTCCAATGGAATCATACCACTCAATTCCGCATCTTTAACCCAGTTGGCATTCAACCTCAATCCATATCGATACAACATTTCCTCCAATCCCACATCCATCGGCGAACTTACCAATCCTTGCCCTTGAATCGTATCTACCCGAACGCCCTCTAGAAAGAAAATCCCTTTGCCGCCTTTGACTAAAAACTGGTCGATTTTATATTGATCAGTTGCGCTAAATTTTCGATCTGGTTGAATGACACATATCGCATCCAATCCCTCTAAGGTAGATGACGCACTTAAGTCGACCGGATATAAATCATAGGATTTACGTAAGTTGGCGATGAGCCCGATTTGCCGGATGGCTGGCACTTTACTGTAGTCCAACAGAAAGCCTATCTTCTTGCGTTTTGTTTCCATGAGGCTCTGAATGCCTTGCATGATTTCGTATTCGAGGCCTTCCACCGACTGGTTCAACACCTCTTGTGAAGAGGCTAATTGGTTGCCTTTTAATAACAGAACTCCGGTTTTTTTATCCCCTTTCTCGATGACCAAACCTGGGAATACCATTTGTTGGACTTGCTTCCCACCTACATTGTTCACGACGTTTGTAGGGGGTAATCCAAGGGAATCCAATAAAAATATCTGCTTTTCACGCTGCTCGGTATTCGGGAATTCCGCATAAAGATCGATGGTCTCGATGCTAATCGTTTGTGGACTATTTCGCTGCAAGTCTTGCAAGATGGCATAGCTTGCTTTTTGGAGTCGTTTAAAACCTCCAGGAAGCTCGTTTCCGGCTAGGTAGACTTTGATGTGAATCGGGCCATCCAAGGCCTGTAAGGTTGCTCGGGTGGATTCACTTAGGGTGAACTTCTTTTCTTCGCTTAAATCCCATCGAACTAGGATATACGGACTTGCCAGGAGCAATAATAGCCCTGCAGAAACGAATAAAATCCAAGCACGTAAATTTTTCATGGTATCTAAACAAGAAAAGCATCCCTTACAGAATGCTTTTCTCTTTTTCGGTAAGTACTACTAATAGAACTTGTAACGCTTATCTACAATCTTGGCATGATCTTTGATTGCCTCGTTGATGTAGAATGAAGAACGTTGAACGCCCATCATTTGAAGTTGATTTTTGTATAAAGAGTAATCCGCTAAGGCTGGAGCTACAGCACCCCCAGTTTTTTCTGCGATGAAAACGCCATTGTCTCCAACGAATACCGAACTACGCTTTCCGTTTTTCAAACCTGCAATACGTCCCAAAGCGACTGCATCTGGGCCTGCTGTATTTAACATGCCACTCGCTAAAGTTTGATCTTGTACGGTTTCTACCAAAGCCCCCGCTCCATATTTCTGTGCGATTTGTTCTAAGGTTCCTTTAATACCTGCTAATTTCTTGGAGATTTGCTCACCTTTGATTTCGTTACGTACCAAAGCCGTCAATTCGATACGGAAGTCCTCCACTTTCACATTTTCTTTCTCTGTTTTACCCGTTAAGAAGGCAACGATGTATTGGTTGTCTTGCTCAAATACTTTCTTTGAACCATCACCCACTGCCGTGTTGTCATCAAATGCCCAACGAACGATTTCACGTGCATTGGCTAGGTTGTTAATTGCTGAGGAGTTTTCTTGCAAGCGATCCGCACGCATCATGATGATGGATTTGTCTTTTTTCAATGCCGCTTCAAATGCTGCTAGCGTTCCGTTTGCATTCGCGAAAGCATCTGCTTGCGTGAATACTTTATCTAGCGTAGCTTGTGATGGAGCGATTGTCTTGTTGATTGCAGCTAATTTATAGCTTGTGTTCGTTTTCGCATCCGTTACTTTTACTACGTGGTATCCAAAATCTGTTTCAATAACACCTGGCATTAAGCCTGTACCATTAAATCCAAACAACGCTTTCTCGAACGACTTAACCATGGCGCCATTGTTTTTGAAATAGCCTAAATCACCACCGTTTTGCGCGGTACCATCCATACCATTCATTTGAGCCAATGTTTCAAAGCTTCCGCCTCCTTTCACTTGGGCTAAAATTGCTTCAGCACGTTGCTTCGCTTGTGCCTTCGCTGAATCGGATTTATTTGCTGGAGCAATTAAAATATGACTCGCACGCATCGTGAACAATGAATCTTTCTTCACGCCACCGTATTTGTAAATCGAATAAGTTAATCCTTCTTTGAATGGACCATAAATACCGCCCACTTGGAAAGTTGGCAACATCGTTTTCACCGCTGCTGGAATTTCAGCATATGGCAACAAATATGGAGTACGCACATCTGAATTCAACATGGCAAAAGCTGAATCGTTTGGTGCAACCGCTAAGTCTTTCGCTAATTTTTTGATCTGCGTGTAGAACTCAGCTGTATCTTGTTTGGTTGGAATTACTGGGAAAGTCGCATATTGGATGGAACGTGTGTTCGTTCCTTTGAATTGATCTTTATGCTTCGCCAAATATTCTTCTAGTTGAGCGTCCGTCACTTTAACTGTTGTGTCTGCTACCGAGAAGAAAGGAACAAATAAGAAGCGCGCATTGAACTTCGCGTTTTGTGCTTGGTATTCTTTTTGCGCATCTGCTTGTGTTACGTAGTTCGACAAACGCAATAAGTTCTCATATTTTGAACGAATACGATCTTGTGAAATCGACTTTTCAAACGCCGCCCAAGCTTGTTGTTGTTGCGCTGGCATTGTTTTCAAGTTCTTCAAAAATTGGATGACAAACGTTTTGTCAAATTGACCCGTTTGTGGATTTGTGAATTGTTGGCGTACCGACGGGTGGATGTAATTTCCTTGAACCATGTCGATCAACTCTTCTTCAGACACTTTCAAACCTAAGGCATCGAATTCTTTTTTGTAAGCGATATCCAAAACGTATTGGTTCCAAACTTGCTCGCGAATCGAAGCAGCTTCTTGCTCAGATGGGCCTTTGCCAGTTTGAGCAGTATAATTAGCCGTAGCTTCTTCTACTTTCTTTTGGAAGTCTTGAATCATGATGCTTTCGCCCGCGATTTGACCTACTTCTTGAGAACTTGAACCGAATAAAGATGATTTACCTTGGAAAATATCACTTCCCACGAGAAATAACACTAAACTGATCGCGATAGCCGCTGCCGCAATTCCCGATTTTTCTCTAATTTTTGTAATTAATGCCATTGATACTATTATCTAATTGTTTTGTACGCTTTCTTTTCTTTCTATTTCTCGACTTTGTCTTGAACAAAAGAAACGCAAAATAATCACATTTCTAATGAAAAAGCAAGTCATTTCTAAACTAATCTAGCCTTTTAAAACGCTTCGTAAACTTTCAAGGAAACGATCCGCGATGGCTTGGTCAATCGCCAAACTTGGCAATAAACGTAGCGTATGCTTTCCTGCATAGCCCATAAAAATATGGTGCTGATGCAGTAATGCATCCCGGATAGGCCCCACAGCCTCTTCTAGCTCGATTCCAATCATCAATCCACGTCCGCGAACTTCTTTAATGCCTTGAATTCCGGCTAATTCTTGCTCGATATAGGTACCTATTTGTGTTGCATTGGCCAATAAGTTTTCCTCTTCAATGATATCCAACACGACATTGGCTGCTGTACATGCCAAATGATTCCCTCCAAATGTCGTACCTAATAAGCCATAACTCGCCTGAATATGTGGTGCGATTAGCACGCCGCCAATCGGGAAACCATTGCCCATGCCTTTTGCCGTGGTCATCATATCCGGATTAATTCCCGCATATTGATGCGAAAAGAATTTCCCCGAACGGCCATAGCCACATTGAACGGAATCCAAGATTAATTGAGCTCCCGTTTCATCGCAATGCTGACGCAATGCTTGTAAAAATGGGGTGGAGGCAACTTGAATGCCACCTACGCCTTGAATACCTTCCACAATCACAGCGGCCGTTTCTTCCGTAATGACATCCGATAATCCCTCGATTTGATTGAAGGGATGGAATGTCACATGGGATGTATCATTGATCGGTGCGACGATGCTCGGGTTGTCGGTTACCGCCACCGCACCGGCTGTTCTGCCGTGGAATGCTTTGGTGAATGCAACAACTTTCTTGCGTCCGGTATGAAAGGAAGCCAATTTTAGCGCATTTTCATTTGATTCTGCCCCTGAATTCGTTAAGAATAATTGGTAGCTTGGGTAACCCGACACACGTCCTAATTTTTCCGCTAACTCTGCTTGGCCAGTAATATGTATGGAATTTGAGTAAAAACCGATGTTGGACAATTGTTCCGTCATCTTAGCCACATAAGTCGGGTGGGAGTGACCAATCGAGATCACCGCATGTCCGCCATATAAATCTAAATATTCCTGTCCATTTTTATCCCAAACCGTACTTCCTTGGGCTTTCACCAATTCGATTGGGTAGAGGGGATATACGTCAAATAGTTTCATGTTATCAGTCGCTAGTCTCTAGTCGCTAGTTTAAATTTTAAATGGTCCCCAGGTTTTAACCTGAGGTTAATGATTTTTTTTAGCCCCAGCCTTCTGACTGGGGAATCGACGCAAAGCGCCTCAAACTTTGGCAATCCTAAAAGGTTTGCCAAAGACTCTTACCTCTTACCTCTTACCTCTTAACTCTTCACTCTTCACTCTTAACTCCTAAAACCCTATCGCCTTCAATCCTAACCCCGCGGTCTCAGGCCAGCCCAACATTAAATTCATGTTTTGTACGGCTTGGCCAGATGCGCCTTTAATTAGGTTGTCAATGACCGAACTGATCAACAATTGGCCATCATATACTTCTAAATGCAAGAAACATTTATTGGTATTCACCACTTGCTTCACGTCTACGGCATTAGGACTCACAAATACGAAAGGCGAATCTTGGTAGTAGCTTTCATAAAGTTCGATAGCCTCTTCCTGCGTACCTGCATATGCCGTGTACACATTGGCCATAATGCCGCGTGAAAAGTTTCCTCGGTAAGGGATGAAATTCACTTTAGGCGCAGGAGATTTGGCTCCTAATACCATCCCGATTTCTGTCAGGTGCTGATGCGTAAAAGCTTTGTAAATGCTCACATTGTTATTTCTCCAGGAGAAATGACTTGTAGAAGATAGCGCTTGACCTGCACCCGTCGAGCCGGTAATCGCCGAAACATGAACATCTGCTTTCAATAAACCGGCTTGCGCCAAAGGTAATAGTGCTAATTCAATCGATGTAGCGAAACATCCTGGGTTGGCGATTTTATTCGCCGACTGGATTTTTGACTTTTGGAATTCGGCTAAACCATAGACAAATCCTTCGGATTCGTCACGGAAATCCGTGCTCAAATCCACGATTTTGGTATGCCAAGGAATCTCATTCGCGGCTAAGAATTTCTTCGATTCGCCGTGTCCTGAACACAAGAAGAGTACATCTACTGGGCTCAAATCAGCACAGAATCGCACACTCGTTGACCCCAAAAGATCCGTATGCACGTCAGAAATCAATTTTCCTGCTTGCGAATTGGACATGATGCATGTTAATTGTACATCCGGGTGATTCACCAAGATGCGCAACAATTCGCCACCCGTGTAGCCCGCAGCGCCTACGATTCCAATTTTTGCCATTAGTTTGATTCGTTTACTTTCCGGTGAATCATCGTTTGGTTCGAAACGATTTTCGAGAATCCTCTCACATCATCGCCCGTCCATGCTTTGTTCATTTCCCCATACGCACCAAACGCCGAGGACATCAAGTCAAATTTCGACTCAATACCCGTCACCTGGAATTGATAAGGGGATAAAACCACGTGAACTGTACCTGTAACATTGTCCTGCGTATCTGCTAAGAAGGTCTCGAAATTCCGCATAATCGGATCTAAGAATTGTCCTTCGTGCAATAAAGTGCCATACATATCACCAATGTTTTGTTTCCAATACAATTGGTGTTTTGTTAACACATGTTTTTCTAATAAATGATGCGCCTTGATAATGATCAATGGAGCAGGAGCCTCAAAGCCTACACGGCCTTTGATACCAATAATGGTGTCTCCCACGTGAATGTCACGGCCGATTGCATAGGCTCCCGCACGGGAAGTTAATTCACGAATGGCATCAACTGAACTTGCATATTTCTGGCCATCGATGCCCACCAACTGGCCACATTCAAATTGCAAGGATAATTTGCTTGGTTTTGTTTCAGTCAACTGCGTAGGCCATGCCTCTTCGGGTAAATAACCATCGGATGTCAAGGTTTCTTTTCCTCCTACGGATGTCCCCCAAAGACCTTTATTGATCGAATATGTTGATTTGTGCCACTCTTGTACAACTCCTTTTGATTTCAAGAAATCGATTTCCGCTTCACGTGATAATTGTAGGTCGCGAATAGGCGTGATTACCTCACATTCTGGCGCCAAAATGCGGAATACTACATCAAAACGAACTTGGTCATTGCCTGCACCTGTACTTCCATGTGCGATCGCTTTGGCACCTAATTTGGCTGCATATTTAGCAACGGCAGTTGCTTGGAAAACACGCTCTGCCGAAACAGATAATGGGTAGGTATTATTTTTCAATACGTTTCCAAAGACCAAATACTTAATGCAATCTTGGTAATATTCTTCCACCACATCTAAGGTAACGTGTGAAGTTACTCCTAAAGAATAGGCTTTTTCTTCAATCGTCTTTAATTCTGCTGGTGAAAAACCACCTGTGTCTACTAAAGCTGAATGCACTTCCATGCCGCGCTCTTCGGTTAAGTATTTTACACAAAATGATGTATCTAATCCCCCACTAAATGCGAGTATTACTTTCGGCTTGCTCATAATTTATTTGGATTTTTCTTTCTTGTGGAAAGGCATTAATAATTTCTCTTTTATCTTTTTCAATTGAGTGAAGTCGGCAATGTTCTTTAAAAAGATCCATTTGTCGTCTTTTTCCGGTTTAATCGTTGTTTGTGCTGGGTCATAAATCATCCCCGTGCATAAACAAATCTTGCGTTCCGTACGTGTTAATATGTCATAATTCACGCAGGATTGGCAACCTTTCCAAAAGTTATCATCTACCGGTAATTCCGAAAAGGTCGTAGGCTCATAGCCCAAATCTGAATTGATCTTCATCACAGCTAGCGAGGTCGTAATACCAATGATTTTGGCATCTGGAAAACGGGTGCGTGATAGTTCAAATGCTTTGGATTTTACCGCTTTCGCAACACCGTATTGTCGGTAGGATGGTTTAACAATCAACCCCGAGTTGGCCACAAACTTGCCATGTTGCCAGGTTTCAATGTAGCAAAAGCCCACGAATTCGCCCGTTACATCATCGGTAGCGATGATGGCTTTGCCTTCCGACATTTTTTCTTGCAGGTATTCGGGTGTACGTTTGGCGATACCGGTGCCACGTGCTTTGGCAGATTCTGCCATCTCGTGGCAAATAGATTCCGCTAGGTCAAAATGGGCTTGACTAGCGATTTGAACAGTATATGAATTCATGAAAGGAATCAAGTATAAATGAAACAAATAGGTAAATCAATCTTGCAGGGGAATCATACCCTGAAGATGAATCTTCGTCGTCGGAGCGACGTGACTACATAGCTATTTGAATTATTTATCTTCATGTTCTTGATAAACAGCGTGATTAAACGCTAATTTTGTCTCGATATAGGGGGCAAATTTCAGTAATTCAACGGGGAAATCCCAATAATCACCTGATTATTTCATGGAAAATGATAATTCTTTAACAGCTGAAGCCTTGATTTATGCCTATACATCGGGGGTCTTCCCGATGGCCGAAGCGGATGGAACGATCTATTGGTATCGTCCAGATCCTCGAGCCATTATTCCCATTGATACATATAAACCTGCCAAATCCCTGAAACCAATACTTAATCGGGGGCAATTTGAAATACGAATAGATACGCAATTTGAGGCTGTTATGCGTGCTTGTGCGGAACCTCGTGCGTATGAGCAGGAGACCTGGATATCAGAAGAACTCATTCAAGCCTATGTTGATTTACATCAAATGGGTTTCGCGCATTCCGTGGAAGCTTATGAGAACGGAGAACTCGTAGGTGGACTTTATGGTGTGCATTTCGCTTCAGCATTTTTTGGTGAATCGATGTTTATGAAGGTTTCCAATGCGTCTAAAGTCGCTTTTCATTATCTAATCGAGATATTGCGAGCCAATGAATTTAATTTGTTAGATACGCAATTCATCAATGAAAATGTGCAGCGCTATGGTGCCATCGAGATCAAGCGATCGGCCTATGAAAAATTGTTGGAAGCTGCCTTACAACAGGCCTGCGAATTTAAATTGCCGAGTAAATAGCCTAAATTTCATCAGAAAGGGCTAAATTGTAGCAAATTTACCGATTATGTCAAAGCCGATTCTCGTTATTAAGTTTGGTTCATCATCCATCACCCATGCCAATGGGGAGGTGAATGAGCAGACGCTCGAGAAAATTGCAGCACAAGTAGCAAGCCTTCAAGGTGAATATTCTATTGTATTAGTATCCAGTGGAGCCGTAGCTGCGGGTAAGGCTTCCTTGAAACATTACAAAGGAACTTTGTCTGAGCGCAAAGCCGCCGCCGCAGTTGGGAATCCCTTATTAATCGCCAAATACAATCAATATTTTCAAAAATACGGCATCTCCATCGCGCAGAGCCTTTGCGAACGGCAGCATTTCTCCAAACGGGAATCTTTCCTGCAGTTGAAGGAAACCTATCAAGAGCTTTGGCGAAATAACATCATTCCCATTGCGAATGAAAATGACGTGGTGAGTAATGTGGAATTAAAGTTTTCGGATAATGATGAGTTGGCGACTTTAATCGCTACCGGTTTTGGAGCTGAAAAATTATTAATCTCTACTTCCGTGGGCGGCTTATTAGACGAACAAGGTCAAATCATTCGCCACGTGGCGGAGATCAATGCATCTATTTTAGATGTGGTGAATACGGATACATCTAGCACCGGTTTGGGCGGCATGATTTCTAAATTGACTTTCACGCGTTTGGCTACACGCATGGGAATCAAAGTCGTGATTTTTGGATTGGATCAGGCGAATGGGATCATCGATGCCTTGCATGAAAATATTGGAACGGTCTTTGAACCGCAATCGGCGACACTTTCTGCCCGTCAAAAATGGTTGGCTTCAGGTAGCGTCATAACTGGTAGAATTGTTTTAGATAAAGGAGCTGTCAAAGCGATTCAAAACCGGAAGAGCCTTTTGTCGGTCGGCGTACTTGAGTACATCGGCGATTTCGAAAAAGGCGAAGTGGTCGAAATGCTGGACCCACAACACAATCCAATCGCCGTTGCGCGCGCCCGTTATTCCAAATCAGAGCTTGTTAATGCCTCAGAAAGTAAGGAGGTGGCGAATGCGGATGATATAGTGATTTGGTAGTGAGAGTGAAGAACTAAGAGT
>DKIP01000033.1:12884-30862 GCA_002454335.1 Cytophagaceae bacterium UBA6715
TAAGAGTGAAGAACTAAGAGTTGCGGATAATTACATTTATTTTTGATTTTTTCTTAAAGTAACTAAAGTGGAGCCGAGTAATCGCTGCAGCTCATCTAAATCCAGAATTAACTCATCAAACATTTCTAGATCAATTATTTGACTAGCTTCTAAAAGTTTAAGCCAATAAACAGTTTCTCTTGCCTCTTTATAGGCGATTGATATTTTGAATTCAAAATCTTTACGGGAAAATGCTGCCAAGCCTTCTGCTACATTTGCGCCGATTGATGTACCTGACCTAAGCAATTGTTTACTTAAAATAAATTCTTTGTGGATATGGTTTATTAACCGATGCGTCTTGATGATTTTCAAGGCAAACAGAAAGGATTTAACCGTTATGATACTTTCTGTTTTCATCAATTTGGATTTATGTCACAAGCATAGCAACATAAATCCAAATGATGTATTGTAGAACTGATAATCTTGAAAATTATCAATTAATTCAACTCTTAACTCTTAGTTCTTAACTCTTAGTTCTTAACTCTTAATCAACCACCACCGCTTTCCCACTTTCCACATCAGCTTCCACGGCCTTGTACTTCACATTTTCCTTGATGCTTCCATCTTGGTATTGAACCGTTACGCGTTGGTTTCGATCCGCAATTTTGATAGCTTGACGTGGTGCTACGCGCTCCACTTGACCCGCCGAAGGATCATGGTAGCCTGGTTCCTCTTGTGCGCCAGCTAATCCTCCCAATAAAGATGATAATGCCTCATCTTTGCTCATTTGCAATTTGGGTGCCTTCTCTTTCGGTGCTTTCGGTGCCGTTTGATTCGTCGATTGTGCCGCAGGAATTTCTGCTTTGATCACGAAGCTAATCGTATCCGAATTCACACGCGCCACAAAACGTTGGAATAAATTCACCGCCTCAAACTTATATATCAATAAGGGGTCTTTCTGTTCAAACACCGCATTTTGAACGGATTGCTTCAAGTCATCCATTTCACGCAAATGCTCCTTCCACTCTTGGTCGATCAAGGTCAACGTGATGAATTTCTCCATCTCCGAAATCACTTCTTTTCCTTGTGTCGCCAATGTCTTATCGGCATCCACCACAACACCTGTCACCATATGGCCATTCGAAATAGGCACCTGGATACCTGAGAATCCTTGGCGCTTCGCCTCTTCCGCTACCTGAATAACTTGTTGGGCTATTGTCTCATTCTTTGCCTTGTAATGTAATTCTGCCGCTAAGAACAATTGTTCCGTGCGCTTATCCACGGCTAATCGATTAAATTCTTCTGCCGTAAACGGAGGCTCCATGCCTAATAATTCAATAACTTTCAGCTCAAGCTCCTCATAATTCGAGTAGCTTGTCGTAATATCTTGACAAACATCAAACAAGATGTTGATGATGTCCAGCGATAATCGTTCGCCTAATAATGCATTTTGCCGACGCTTATAAATCGCATTCCGTTGGTAATTCATTACGTCATCGTATTCCAATAAACGCTTACGTATACCAAAGTTGTTTTCTTCTACTTTCTTCTGCGCGCGCTCAATCGAATTCGTAATCATCGAGTGTTGAATCACTTCCCCTTCTTCCATGCCCAAACGATCCATCACTTTTGCGATACGGTCTGAACCGAATAAGCGCATCAAGTTATCTTCCAAGGAAACAAAGAACTGCGATGAACCCACATCCCCTTGGCGTCCCGCCCGACCGCGCAACTGGCGGTCAACCCGACGAGATTCATGGCGTTCTGTACCGATAATGGCCAAACCACCTGCAGCCTTGGACTCTGGACTCAACTTAATATCTGTACCACGACCGGCCATGTTGGTCGCAATGGTTACCTTACCTGATTGACCCGCTTCTGCCACAATCTCTGCCTCTCTTGCATGTTGTTTGGCATTCAAGACATTGTGTTGAATCTTACGGATATTCAATAATCGACTCAATAATTCGGAGTTTTCTACTGAAGTTGTACCCACCAATACCGGTCGGCCAGCTGCCACCAATTCTTGAATTTCTTCCGCTACGGCATTGTATTTCTCACGTACCGTACGGTAAACTTTATCTTCGTGGTCTTTGCGTTGGATGGTACGATTTGTAGGAATCGACACCACATCCAATTTGTAAATCGTCCAGAATTCACCCGCTTCCGTTTCCGCTGTTCCCGTCATACCGCCTAATTTGTGGTACATACGGAAGTAATTTTGCAACGTAATCGTCGCATAGGTTTGTGACGCATCTTCCACATTCACACCTTCTTTGGCTTCAATCGCCTGGTGTAATCCGTCGGAATACCGGCGGCCTTCCATGACACGACCTGTTTGCTCGTCGACAATCTTAACCTTGCCTTCCACCAAGATGTATTCGGTATCTTTTTCAAATAGGGTATAGGCCTTCAACAATTGATTGACCGTGTGAATGCGTGAAGCTTTCTCATTGTATTCGCTGATCAATTGCTCTTTTTGTGCCAAACGCTCTGCATCTGATAAGTCTTTATTCTTTTCAATTTTATTTAAATCGATCGACAAATGAGGCAAAACGAAAAAGTCGGGATTCTCCGTGTTTCCACTCATGAACGCCAAACCTTGCTCGGTTAATTCTACTTGATTATTCTTTTCTTCAATCGTGAACAATAAGGGTTCATCAGCCTGCGGCATCAATTTTTGGTTCTCTGCCAAATAGATTGATTCCGTCTCGTGCATCAATTGCTTCATGCCGTTTTCCGACAAGAATTTAATCAACGGTTTTGATTTAGGTAAACCGCGATAAGCGCGGAACAAGGCAAGACCCCCTTCTTTTTTATTACCGGCTGCAATTTCTTTTTTGGCCTCAACTAGGAAGTTTTGAACGATTTGCTTTTGAGCTTCCACTAATTTATGAACTCGCGGTTGGAATGCTTCAAACTCCTGCTCATCTCCCTTAGGAATAGGCCCTGAGATAATCAATGGCGTACGGGCATCATCGATTAATACGGAGTCAACCTCATCCACCATGGCAAAATGATGCGGCCGTTGAACCTGATCTTCCAAACTGCGCGCCATGTTGTCACGTAAATAATCAAAACCAAATTCGTTATTTGTTCCATAAGTAATATCTGCCAAATAGGCTTGGCGACGCTCTTCTGTATTCGGTTCATGCTTGTCGATGCAATCCACCTTCAAACCATGGAATTCAAATAATGGCGCATTCCATTCCGAGTCACGTTTTGCTAGGTAATCATTTACGGTTACCAAGTGTACGCCACGTCCAGCTAAGGCATTTAAATAAGTAGGCAAGGTAGAAACCAAGGTTTTTCCTTCCCCAGTACCCATTTCAGAAATCTTTCCCTGGTGCAAAACGATACCACCGATCAACTGCACGTCGTAGTGGATCATGTCCCAAGTAATCTGATTTCCAGCGGCTAACCATTGATTATGCCAAATCGCTTTGTCGCCTTCAATCACAACATTCGCCTTTTTGGCAGCGATGAATTTATCCTCTACGGTAGCCGTAACGACCAACTTTTTGTTTTCAGTCAAACGACGGGCTGTTTCCTTTACAACGGCAAATGCTTCCGGAAGAATTTCCATCAAGACAATTTCTAATTGTTTGTTACGGTCCTCGTTTAATTTATCGATTTGAAGAAAGAACGTTTCCTTCTCGTCTATATCCTCAGTCGCATTTCCTTGTTCGCGCAAAGCGACAATTTGTGCATCGATATCCGCTAAAAATTCCTTAATGCGTTGCTTGAACTCGTAAGACTTTCCACGAAGTGCATCATCCGAAATCTCATGCAAACGAGCATATTCCTCCTTGATCTTTTCCACAATCGGCATGATTGCTTTGATGTCACGTTCTGACTTCGTGCCAAATATTTTTGTAATGCTTTTGCTTAGTATTGAAAACATGGTAAAATAGGGCCTACCTAGGCTTGGTGATAATTTAATTTGCAATTTACCAATTTGAATTTTTATCCTTGCTATGTTCCGACAATTAATCCAAAAAATTTACGGATTTGAATTCTAAATTCATTTGTTTTGTAGCTTAATGTTGAATTACTATGGCTGATTATCCTACTCCCCCGCGTCGCGCACCCCGGAAGAAACTGAAGATGCCGCTTTTTGGCGATATGTTCAGTGGTTCAACTGGACAAGGTGGCTCGAAGAATTTTTCGACATACCTTTTTTTATTGGTGGGCTTGGGGATGTTAGGCCAATTGCTCCTGCCGCAACTTTGGGCCGAGAAAGTATATGATTCTGAATCAGAAGTTCGTGATTTAGAAATTGATGGCGTATTGCGTAAAAAGTATGCGGATGCCAGTGATCGAAGTGAGATTCATTACATCCTAGTCGTCGTAGAAAAGGCGGGTAAGCGAAAGAAATTGGATTTATATCGGGCTGATTCGTTGTTTTTTGAGCATGTTGCTGTTCCTCAGCGAATTAAAAAGGAGCCAGGAAGCTTGAAAGTCCACGTGACACGCTATTCGAAACCTGATACCACGCTAGAAATTCGATTTAAGGAATAAATAATATCAGTTTTTTGATAATCGGTAAAATCAATTTACCTTAGGGCAATATTCTACTATAAAAATGCCCTCGCTTACCTCATCGAATGCCAAACATTTGTTGGCCCGTACGCTCTTTGGTTTCTCCAAAGATCAATTTCAACAAGCCATGGGCTATGGTTCTCTCGAAGATCTCGTTGATCGTGCTATATTAGCCGATGCACCTATGCCTTCCCCTCCAAATTCATGGGTGAATACAGTTCCTGCACAAGCCCAGCAAGACTCGGGTGATGCGGGAACTTGGTATCGGGAATTGACTTATTGGTGGTATAATCGCATGTTCTCCGAGGGCTTAACTATGCGAGAAAAAATGGTACTTTTTTGGCACAATCATTTCGCGTGTGAACGAGATAAAGTGAATTATCCCCAATACATGTATCAGCAGAATCAATTGTTTCGCAAATTTGCTTTTGGCAATTTTAAACAGTTGGTGAAGGAAATTAGTAGTGATCCCACCATGCTTATATATTTGGACGGGAATAATAGCCGAGGAACAGGACCTAATGAAAATTATGCGCGCGAGGTGATGGAGCTTTTTGCACTTGGGATTGGTAATTACACTGAAAATGATATTAAACAAGCCGCTAAAGTATTTTCAGGTTGGCAAGTAAAAGGTCTAACAGCTGTTTTTGATCCCAACCGATGGCATAAAGAGGCCAATTTGACGATTTTCGGTAAAACGGCAGCATTTAAGGTTGATACGTTAGTTGATTTAATCTTTGAGCAAAAAGCCTGTGCTGAATTTATTTGTCGGAAAATTTACAAGGCCTTCATTTATTACAAACCTGATGAGGCCTTTGTCTCTCAAATGGCGACTGTTTTTCGATCGAATAATTTCGAAATGAAACCATTGTTGCGTTTCATATTTTTATCGGATCATTTCTATCAAATGAATTTTCGAGCAACGCATATCAAAGATCCCCAGGAATTGATGGTTGGCTCATTGAAAGCCTTGCAAATAAAATCGCCAGACATCGTTAACCTGTATGACATGGCTAAGTTGATGCAAATGCAATTGTTTCAACCTCCTGATGTTGCTGGTTGGCCGGGTCAGCGTGATTGGATTAGTTCAACAACTTATTCCTATCGTGGGGGCTTTACGGATTCCTTATTAACTGGAAAGCGCTTTAATGGAACCACAGTTACGGGAAAATTAGATGTGCTGGCATATGCAAGGAGTTTTCCGAACAGCGAAAAAGCAGTCTTATTTGTTAATGATGTCATTGATTCTTTGGTATTATTCCCGATCTCAGAATCGAAACGTCAGTTTTTATTGAATACGTTATTGGACGGGACCATTGCTGCAAACTGGTCTACTTACACACCTCAGGCGGATGCCCGAATTGTCCGATTGTTGAAAGCCATAATGCGATTACCTGAATATCAACTGAATTAGGCATGAAAAAGCAAATAAATCGGAAAGCATTTTTACAGCAAATGGCCATCTTATCAGGTGGTGTGGGAATTGGTTTAGGTACGGTGACCGGAAAAGCCTTTGGGCAAATACCCGCAGCCTATGCAAGTAATGCAGAAGCTGGGCGAGTGCTTGTCATAATACAGTTGGGTGGTGGAAATGATGGGTTGAATACGGTTATTCCTGCAGAAGATGATTTATACCATGCGGCTCGTCCTAGTATTTCCATCAAGAAGGATGTCGCATTGAAGCTCGATCAGGGAATGTATTTGCATCCATCGGCTGTGGGTTTAAAGAAATTGTATGACGAAGGTCAAGTGTGTATTGCTCAAAACATTGGTTATCCGAATCCCAATCGCTCGCATTTTCGTGCGACAGATATTTGGAATACGGGTTCAGATGCAGGTACGCTTTGGGATGAAGGCTGGGCTGGTCGTTATTTAAAGACGCGTTACCCCGATTTCCCGATTGCTTTAGCTAAGCATCCTATGGCGATTCAATTAGGTTCTGTCGAATCGCTTTTGTTTCAGTCAGATCAAGGTGGCTTCAGTACCGTGTTCGAAGATCCAAATTTGTTTTATCAATTAGTAAGTGGTACCTCTTCGGATTCAGATATTCCTCCAGCGACTTTAGCTGGGGATGAACTTGGGTTTTTGAAACAGATTGCGGCGGCCTCAGTCCAATATGCTGGAGTAATACGAGATGGAGCTACCAAAGGGAAAAATACCATTTCATATCCAACCACAAATTTGGGTCGGCAGTTTAGCATTGTTTCCAAATTAATCTCGGGGGGATTGGAGACGCCTGTCTATTTATTAAATATTGGCGGCTTTGATACGCATGCGAATCAGTTGATCCAGCATGCAAACTTATGGAAAACGATTTCTGAAGCGGTTTCAACCTTTCAGGTTGACATGAATAATCAAAATTTAGCGGATCGAATTAATATCATGACATTCTCGGAATTTGGTCGGCGCGTGAATCAAAACGGCACTGCGGGTACTGACCATGGAACGGCTGCCCCCATGTTTTTTATTGGTAAAACGGTACGGGGGGGATTGATTGGTGCGAATCCCAACTTAAAACTTTTAGACAATAACGGCGACTTGAGGTTTAATTATGATTATCGTCAAGTGTATAGCACGGTGTTGCGGGATCATTTGGGTTTGGATAATGTGCGAACACAAGCGATTTTTAGTTCAACTTTTGAGCGTTTGCCTATTTATAAAAATTCACCTGATGCCCTTCCTGAGGCTGTTTCTGTTGAATTATCTTCTCCTTGGCCAAATCCAGCCGTAGATTCTACATTGTTGCAATTTGGTATTTTTGAGGAGGCAACGATTAATCTTGCGCTATTTGACTTGCAGGGTCGCCAACTAAAACTTATCGATTCTGGCTTGCGAAAAGTTGGTTCTTATTCAATTCGCTTGGATGTCAATGGATATGCTCCGGGTCATTATTTGATAAGTTTAAGTACAAATCGCGGTGGTCGAGTGACACGTCAATTGGTGATTCAGTAGATAAATTGTTATCTTCGAAACTTGAATTTCGCACAACATTTTTTTTAAAAATTCGTTGACGCTAAAAGCTTGGTAAATCTTATGTTTCGAATAATCGTTCTTGTCATGTTGTTTGTAGGCCTGTTTAGTGCAGACTCCAGCGCGCAAATGTGGTTCTTAGGCCAAAAAGGCAGGAAGAAATCACCCTTTCCCGTGTTTAAAAAGCATACGTCTATTTCTTTTGGGGCGGGTTCTTCACATTACATTGGGGATTTGGTCCCTGTTGCTGGCCTGTTTACTGTGGGAGCTCAAACGACTCGTTGGAATGTAGGCGTGAATTTTACACGGCATTTATCGCCTAATTTTAGTGCCAACTTAGGATTAAATTATATTCGAATTGCGGGTGATGATAGTTATTATTCACCTGTTGGGGCCTGGGATGCTAATTTTTTAAGAAACCTTCATGTTAGGAATGATATCAAAGAGTTATCGCTGGTGGGTATGTATGAAATTGGCGGTAATCCAGAGAATAATTTGAAGCGAAATGCGGTTTCTCCATATGTGTATCTAGGCGTGACGGGCTTGTTGCATTCGCCTGACGCTCGGAAGCAAGCAGGTGTTGATGGTGCTGGGAATCCGGTGCAGAGTCCTTGGTTATCGGATAGCAATGGAAGTTTGTTGGATTACAAAAATGAAGGTGTAGATTATTCGCTTTTAGGAATTTCCATTCCTTTTGGCGTTGGTTTTCGTTACAGGATTACGAGTAGCATGGATTTGGGTTTTGATTTTGGTTACCGTATTGCATTAACTGATTATTTAGATGATGTAACTGATATTCGAAATACAGTAGTTCCCTTATCTGTGAGCGGTAGTATGTTGTACACAGATCGATCCGGGGAGCCTTTTGCGGCTAATACCTTAGTCAATCGAATTCCTGTTCCATCAACCGTATCGGCGCCCAAAATTTCCACTGGCCCAGATCAATATTTTACGACCCAGGTTCGTATCATTTTTCATTTGCGGAATAAAGTTGATTGTCCGCCATTGCCCATTCAATGAGAAAATTTTTCGGTTTCATCTTGATTATGCTTATCAGTTGCGAGGCATTTGCCCAGCGCTGGACAATGTCCGCAGGTACAGGTGCTACATTGTACAAGGGAGATTTATCGGATTGGCATTTAGCGCCACATTTGTCTCAAATGAAAACGCTTAATGCGGCGGTGAACTTTCAATTACGTTATCAGCCTGATCAAGCAATGGCTTATCGGGCAAAATTGACATTTACGGGGCTGGATGGCAATGGTGCGAATTATTCGATTCCGAGTATTTCTTTTTCAACGAATAGTTTTTCGAGTCCCTTAATTGAATTTTCTGGGCTAGTAGATTACAATTTTAAAGATTATCAAGCGAATCGACATGTTCGAAATTGGACACCATTTATTTATGGTGGACTTGGATTTTTGTTTGTCAGTCCTGAGGGGAATATTTCAAGTCCAAAGACTTTTTTTACCTGGGCAATACCTTATGGCGTAGGAGTAAAAGCACAGTTAAACAACCGAATTGGTTTGCAATGCGAATTTGGAAGTAGTAAATCATTATCGAATATATTGGACGGGCAAGCAGCCTGGGGTGAAGTGCCTCAGATTTTTACTTGGAATAAATCAGATCAATATTTGCATAGTTCGATTTCAATAACGTATTCATTGATTTCCGTTTATTGTCCGCGAGATTAAAGTTTTGAATAAGGGGAGGGATTAGCTATCTTTGCCTTTTGTATTTTTGAAGTTGTGAGTCAAGACATAAAAGATTCTATTGATGTAAACAATCTGCCGGCGCACATTGCCGTTATCATGGATGGTAATGGTCGATGGGCAAAACAGCAGGGGTTTAAAGACCGAATATTTGGTCACCGGCATGCTATTGCTGCAGTGAGAGAGACTATTGAAGGTTGTGGTGAGTTGGGGGTTAAGTATTTGACTTTATATGCCTTTTCTACAGAAAATTGGAATCGTCCGCCTGCAGAAGTGAAGGCATTAATGAGTTTGTTGGTCAGTGCAATTCATGATGAATTGCCAGGAATGATGAAAAACCAGATTCGCTTGAAGGCAATTGGAGATTTGGAGTCTTTACCGAAAAGTTCACAGAAAGAGTTACACTCAGCGATGGATTTGACGGCTGGAAATAAGGGCTTGACTTTGGTTTTAGCCTTATCTTATTCCGGTAGATGGGATTTGACCCAAGCAACACAGAAGATCGCCGTAAAGGTTGCATCGGGTGAAATGGATGCTAGCGCTGTGAATACAGATGTGATTGATGCGCATTTATCGACGGCGGGAATACCCGATCCTGATTTGATGATTCGTACGGGTGGGGATCACCGAATTAGTAATTTTATGCTATGGCAATTAGCCTATGCAGAATTATATATTTTTGAGGAGTTATTTTGGCCAGATTTTAGAAAAGTTAATTTGCATCAAGCAATTGTTGATTTTCAGATGCGGGAGCGTCGATTTGGTAAAACAAGTGAACAAATTAAACGAGAGGGTTAATCCCTAAAAATGAAAAAATACATTTGCATGAATTTTCGTAAAGAATCAAAGGGGTATTGTTCTTGGCAGCTAGTTTTGGTGGGCTTGGTTCTTTTTATGACTCAAACTGCGCAAGCTCAAGTGTTGGGAAATCGCAGATTTGCTACCTCTAATCTGGCTTCCTCTACTTTTTCGTGGGCGGATCCCAAGGAATATGAAATTGCTGATATTGAAGTGAGTGGGTCACAATTTTATGATGGTGCTTCCATGATTAATATATCAGGCTTACAAAGAGGGGATAAAATTAAGGTTCCGGGTGATGCGGTAGCGACGGCGATCCGAAAAATCATGGATCAAGGAATTTTGGAAGAAGTAGAAATTTATGCTTCAAAAGTAGAAGGGGAGAAGATTTGGCTTCAGATTGTATTGAAAGAACGTCCTCGATTATATGCAATTAATTACGTGGGTATACGTAAAGGGGAGCAGGAAAGCTTAAGCGAAAAGGTAAAGACGTACAAAGGGAAGATTATCACGGAAACGTTAAAGAAGAATTTAGAATTAGCAATTCGTAAATATTACCAGGAAAAGGGCCGATTAAATGTGAAGACAAAATCCACAATTCGGGTAGATACATTGCGAGGCAATAATGCAACATTGGTTGTAAATATTGATAAAGGGGAGAAAGTAAAGGTGCATAAAATTATTTTGGATGGGATTGATGAGAAATCGCGTGGATTAATCTTGCGAAAGATTAAAAATACGAAGCAGGTGCGATTTGGTCGGATTTTTAAACCATCTAAATTCGTGCCTAAAAAGTGGGATGAAGATAAGACAAAGTTGCTGGATGCCATGAATAAATTAGGCTTTCGTGACTTTCAAATTAAATCAGATTCGATAAGTAAAGTAGATCAAAAATCAGTTGACCTTTATATCAAACTCGTACAAGGCAAAAAGTATTATTATCGAAATATCAATTTTGAAGGGAATTACATCTACCCGGATTCTGTCTTGAACATGGTTTTGGGCATTAAAAAGGGAGATGTGTACAATACGGAAGAATTAGATAAGAAATTGCAAGGAAATCCTGGTGATGATTTGAGTTCTGTATACATGGATAATGGGTATTTGTATTACAATGCTGAACCCGTTGAGTCGGCTATCGAAGGGGATTCGATCGATTTAACGATTCGCATAAGTGAAGGCAAGCAAGCAACAATCAACAAGGTTATCTTGAATGGTAATACAAAAACGTCTGATCATGTCGTAATGCGAGAGATTCGAACGTTACCTGGACAAAAATTTAACAAGTCGGCCATCATCCGTACCGTTCGTGAATTATCGACCATCGGTTATTTTAATCCGGAAAAAATTACCCCAAATCCGCAGCCAAGACCAGATGGAACAGTGGATATCGAATACAACGTGGAAGAGAAACCTTCCGATCAAATTGAGCTTTCAGGTGGTTGGGGTGGCTACATCGGATTTGTAGGAACCTTAGGTGTTGTATTTAATAACTTTTCAGCAAAAAATCTGACGAACTGGTCGGCATGGCGTCCCTTGCCTGCTGGTGATGGACAGAAATTGTCGGTTCGTTTTCAGGCAAACGGAGCCGCCTATCAAAATTATAGTTTGACCTTCACAGAACCGTGGTTGGGAGGGAAGAAGCCCAATTCTTTTTCGATTTCATTGAATCGTAGCGTTTCTTATCCATATCAATTCAGGACGACTGGTTATGGAGGTTACGGTAGTGGCTTGGGGGGCTATGGTGGAGGCTATGGTGGATATGGTAGCTATGGGGGCTATGGCGGGTATGGAGGCTACGGTGGTTATGGTATGAGTGCTTATTCTGTTCCAGATTCCTTACTAGATGCTCACTTCAACGTGAACTCCATTACGTTTAGTTTAGGTAAGCGTTTGAAATGGCCAGACGATTATTTCTCATTAAGTAACTCCCTAGCTTTCGCGCAATATGATGTGGATCGTTATTATACGTGGGCTTATCCACAAGGTAAATCGACTTCGATTACTTTGATGACGAATTTCTCTCGGAATAGTATCGACAACCCAACCTTCCCGCGTATGGGCTCAAGTTTCTCTTTGAATGCATCGCTAACACCACCCTATTCATTGATGGGAGGAAACAAAGATGGAAGCTTAATTGAATACCACAAATGGATGTTTGATGCAAGTTGGTTTACTCCTTTATTGGGTAAATTGATTCTGCATACACGTGCTCATTTAGGATTCTTGGGATCCTATGGTGGTGCGCCAACCACTCGGTTTGAGCGTTTTGATTTAGGTGGATCAGGAATGGTACAAGGATTTTCATTCAACCGGGATATCGTGGGATTACGTGGGTATAAGGATCGAGTAATTGGGCCTTCAGGATCCTACGGAAATGGGGGTGTAGCCTATAATAAGTTTGTGATGGAAGCGCGTTATCCAGTCTCGTTGAATCCATCGGCAACAATATTTGTTTTAGGATTTGCGGAAGGGGGGAATAACTTTGCTTCGATGTCGGACTACAATCCATTTAATCTTTATAAATCTGCTGGATTTGGAGCGCGAATTTTCATGCCTGCATTTGGAATGATTGGGATCGATTATGGTTTTGCGTTTGATAAGCCACGGCCGGGTGATTCGGATTTTGGCCGACAAGCCTTTACGTTCTCGATTGGGCAACAAATTCGCTAGTCAATAATATCAATGAAAAAGTCAATTTTTTTCTTAATTTTGGGAATTATGTGTTTGGGACAAAGGTCTCATGCGCAGAAATTTGGCTACATTGATACGGAATTTATTACCTCCAAAATGCCCGAATTTCAGAAAGTTCAAGCAGCTTTGAATGAGAAAACCAAAGGTTGGTTGAAGGAGGTTTCTGATAAGCAGGAGGCTGTTTCTTTGATGGAAAAAGAATTTCATCTAGAAGAATTGTTGTTGACTGATGAGTTACGTCAGCAACGTTTGGCATCAATTAAAGCAAAAGATCAAGAAGCAAAAGCGTTTCAAGAAAAGATATTTGGAGACGAGGGTGAATTATTTAAAGCAAAACAGAATGCCATGAAGCCGATATTGGATGAGATTTCCAAGGCGCTTGAACGTGTAGTTCGCCAAAAGCGATTGGATTTTGTTTTTGATAAGGCAAATGATGGTTTGGCATTAATTTATACGAATCCTATTCATGATTATTCTGACTATGTGTTGGAAGAACTTGGTTTGGAATTAGATCCTAATTTGAAGAAATAATTAGCTTAACAAAGAATATAAAACAAAAACAACTAGATTAAATTTTTATGAAAAACAAACTATTTTTAGCTATGAGCCTTGTGTTCGGAATGGCTATTTTACCAGCGAAAGCACAAGTTAAAATTGGATTCATTAATGCTGATTATATCTTAAGCCAAATGCCTGAAGCAAAGCAAGTGGAAGAGGATTTGAAAAATACGCAAAAGCAATACGAAACCCTTTACCAAGGAAAAGTAAAAGATTTTCAAGATAAATTAGCTGCATTTGAGAAGCTAAATGCAGATCCTAAAACAGCTGATATCATCAAGCAAGACAAGGAAAAAGAATTACAAAATTTGCAAACTTCGATTCAAGAGTTCCAACAAAATTCTCAATCCTCATTGCAAAAGAAACAGGCACAATTATTACAACCTTTGTTGAAGAAAGTTGAAGAAAATATGCACGCAGTGGCAGCTGAAAATGCTTACACGTATGTATTCAACTACGATGCAGGAATGGGAACTGCTCCTATTTTATTGCATTACCCAGCGGATGCAAACATGTCTGATTTGGTATTAAAGAAAATGGGCATTACGCCGAAGCCAGCAGCTCCTGCGGCGGCACCTGCTGCTCCAGCAAAGAAATAGTTAGCTGATTATTTTGAAGAAAGCCTCGATGAAAATCGGGGCTTTTTTTGTATTTAATCTGTTGGGTTAAAATGAAATTTGAATTTAATCTAGCTCTAGCTAGCTCTAGACTTTAATCTGGGGATTCCTAGGCTAAAGTCTAGGGTTAATTTAGCTGTTGGATTTTATCGTCAAGCCTATTGTATTTGATACTCTTATCTCTTCACTCTTCACTCTTACCTCAAAAAAAAATATTTAACCGCCTGCAACAGCGATGTCAATAGAATTACACCCAACACAATATATTGAAAGGTCTTCTCAGGGATGTATCGTAAAATTCTTTTGCCCAAATAAGAGCCCGTAATTGATATAACAATGAGGAAAGGGATCAAAACAAGGTGTTCTTGATGGAAATATCCGCTTGCAATGTAAACGCCAGCCCGACTCAAATCTACGCCCATGTCAATGATGGCCGAGGTAGCAATGAAGGCATCTTTCTCCAAATTGAAAGCCGCCAAAGTAATGCCACGGATTGCTCCTCCTGTTCCAATTAAACCAGCTAGAAATCCAGATATTGTTCCACCTAAATAAAGGTTGGTATTCGTTTCCTTCAGCCCTTTGTGGTGGCCAGTCATAAGATAGAGTGCTAGTACGAAAATGATTAGATTCATTCCGATCTCGATTTCTTTCTGAGGAATGTAATTCGTTAGCCATGCGCCCAAGGTTACAAATAATACAGCGGGTAACCCTAATTTAAAAGCAATCTTTATGTCTATGCCTTTTTGGAATAAATATAACTTGGACAAATTGCTGAAAACATGAAAAACGGCTGTGATTCCCAATACAATCTTGAAATCTAAGACTTGTGAGGCGAGTGGAACAAATAAAATGGATGATCCAAAGCCGCTAATTGTTCCAACGATTTCAGCAAATAGGGCCAATAGGAAAAAGATGAGATATTGCCCCATGATATTCTATTATTCGTTGTTCTGCTTGAATAGGTAATTTTGGAAGAATAAAATTGTTACAACCCCACAGAAAATGGCAGCGTCAGCAAAATTAAATATAGGTGTAGAATAATAGGTTCCACCCCAAATGGGTATCCATGTAGGTAGAATACCTTCCCAGAAATCAAAGAAAAACATATCAATAACCTGTCCATGAAACCATTGCATGGGTGCATCTAGTGGTGCATTATTCAAAAATACTCCATAAAAAACAGAATCAATCAGGTTGCCTATAGCACCGCCTAATATCAAAGCAGTGCAAACTAACAATAATGGTCTGGACTGATTAACCGTTAATTTGTAAAGAAAATAACCTATACCAAACATCGCCAATATTCGGAAACTTGTGAGCATTAATTTCCCATAATCGGAACCAAGTTGTATACCAAAGGCCATACCCGGATTCAAGGTATAATGTAACTTAATATAGGGGCCTATCAGCTCAATTTGGCCATAATATCCAGGGTCCATAAAGTTGTGTACGGCCATTTTTATGCCCTGGTCCACTAGGATAATGATAAAACTAAGTAGGAAATAGCGATAATTGGATTTCATTAGGCGTTTTTTCTGCGTTTTACTTCATTCAGTAATAAGGTGAATTCGCGTGATGTTTGCCCCGCAATGGAGCTATTCTCCTCGGCCCGACGGAATAAGTAGGGCATTACAGATTCTACAGGGCCGTATGGCACGTATTTGGCTACATTATATCCCGCAGCAGCAAGGTTGTAGCTTATGTTATCTGACATCCCCAGTAATTGGGCAAAATAAATATTGGGATGATTATGTGGAATTTGCTGTTTAGCCATTTCCTCAATCAATAATTTGCAGCTGCATTCATTGTGTGTACCAATACAAAAATGCACATGTGATAAATTCATTAGACAAGACAACATCCCTTGGTTAAAATCTTGATCAGTATGTTCTTTGTCTTTATGTAGCGGTTCTGAATATTCATCCTCATGCGCTCGCTGGCGTTCTTTCTCTAAATATGCCCCGCGAACTAATTTGACACCTAGGAAATAATGCTTGTCTTTCGCAGTAGCAATTGCATTTGTTAGGTTTGCTAGCATGTCCACTCGATACATTTGAAATGTATTGAATATGATGGATGTCTCCTGATTGTATCGTTCCATCATTTCATAGGTCAATGTGTCAATTGTTCCTTGAATCCAGCTTTCTTCTGCGTCGATGAATAAACGAACCTTTAAATCATATGCCTTTTGGCAAATTTCTACCAATATCTCTTTGCTGTGTTGGAATGCCACCTCGTTTTCCTCGGCTAATCCTGATTCGGTTTGAAATTCTTCTAATAGCTCCGATTGAAATATGCCCGTCATCTTGAAAACGGCGAACGGAATCGCTTGATTCTCATGGGCTTTTTGAATTGTTTTTAGAATTTCCTGCTTCGTTATTTGGAAAGATTTTTCATTTTCTTCTCCCTCAACTGAGTAGTCTAAGATGGTTCCAATCTTTCCCAATTGCAGTTGGTCAATCGTCTGATTGCATTCTTGTATCGTTTCTCCACCGCAGAATTGCTCAAAAATCGTAGTTTTTATTAGTTTTTTGATGGGAAAATGAAGGAAAAGGAATAATTTGATGAAAAAAGTCCCTAACTTTACAAGCCAATTTTGGTTCATTAAGGCGAAAATCCAATAAGCCTTTTTTAGTTTAAAGTTGGACTTAGATGCAAAGGCAATTTTAGTGTCTTCGAACGATAAGGTGGGCAAGGCTGAAGCGTTGGGTTTGTTCATTGATTTTGAAATAGCTTGCAAATATAAGAGAATTAATAATCCGTTGAATCGGTGAAGTATAAAATAAAATAAACAAAACGTTTGGGGCGTGAGCCTTGTAAATCCGAAAATTATGAATGCCAATTTAGACATTGTACCTATGCAAGAGTGGATTCAGACTGGTGGAAAGCCGTTGATTATTGCGGGTCCATGTTCAGCTGAAACTGAGGAGCAAGTATTAGAAACAGCCCGTCGTATAAAGGCGGAAGGTTATGCACACATTATGCGTGCTGGAGTTTGGAAACCTCGTACACGTCCAGGAAGCTTTGAAGGTATGGGAGAGCCTGCTTTGAAGTGGTTGGTTGAGGCGAAAAAAGAAACGGGATTGCCATTGGCCATCGAAGTTGCAACGCCTGAGCACATTGAATTGGCTTTGAAATATGGTGTTGATGTATTGTGGATTGGTGCTCGTACAACAGTTAATCCATTCAATGTACAAGATTTAGCTGATGCATTGAAAGGTGTTGATGTTCCTGTATTGGTTAAAAATCCGGTTAATCCTGATTTGGCTTTGTGGGTAGGAGCATTTGAGCGTTTACAAGGGTCAGGTATCAAGAAATTAGGTGCTATCCACCGCGGTTTCTCAAACGCACAAGAAACGAAATACCGTAACTCACCGATGTGGGCAATGGCGGTTGAATTGAAGCGATTGTTCCCTCAAATGCCAATCATCGGCGATCCATCGCACATGGCTGGAAAGCGTGCTTTGTTGATGGAATTGTCTCAACGTATCTTGGATTTGAACTACGATGGTATGATCATCGAGACTCACCGCGATCCAGATGCAGCTTGGTCAGATGCGTCTCAACAAGTTACTCCGGAGAAATTAGGTGAAATGTTACGCGAATTAGAAGTTCGTAATGCAAATTACGGATCTGACTTCTCTGACGAATTAGCGGGACTTCGTGAGAAGATTGACAACATCGATCGTGAATTGATGGAAGTTTTAGCAGCCCGTATGGCAGTTGTTGAGAAATTAGGAGAGTACAAACGTGACAACAACGTTGCAGTATTGCAATTGGATCGTTGGAAGCAAGTTCACAATGATCGTGCAAACCAAGCGAAAGGCTTAGGCTTGTATCCTGAATTCGTAGAGGAAATGTTCAAATTGGTTCACTTGGAATCTATCCGTAAGCAAACGGAGGTAATGAATAATGCTACGGCATAAGTTGAACTTTATACTAGATTAATTGCTGAACCCTGAGAGAAATCTTGGGGTTTCGCTTTTTTTAATGAGTTAAGAATTAAGAGTGAAGAGTTGTTGTGATTGATGGATTGAAATACTTGTGCTTTCTCCACCTCTTACCTCTTAATTTTACGCACTTAATTCATCACTCTTCACTCATCACT